>JACQUN010000091.1 GCA_016210285.1 Chloroflexota bacterium | reverse complement strand
GCCGACCTGGTGGTGGAGGGGCTGGGCAGGGTGGGGAGGGAGCAGGCGGGCCTTGGCTACCAGCGGCTGGCGCAAGAGCATCCGGCGCTGGTGCAGGTCTCGGTGACGGCTTTTGGCGATGATGGCCCCTACGCCGACTACCGGATCAACGACCTGACGGCCATGGCCGTGGCTGGCATGATGTACATGACCGGCGACCCCGAGCGGGAACCCCTGGCCAACGGCGCCAGCCTTGCCCTCTATGGTACGGGGCAGTACGCCTTTACGGCGGCCCTGGCTGCCCTCCTGGGCAAGAGGCTCACAGGCCGGGGGCGGCACATCGAGGTGTCGGTGGCCCGTTGCGAGGCCGCCTCCATCGAAGTCTCGACGATCCAGTGGATCATGACCGGCCAGCCCAAGGTTCGCCTGGGCAACTGGGACGGGCGCGCCGGCTGGGGGGTGTATCCCGCCGCCGATGGATACGTGGGCGTGGTGATGCGAAATCGGGAGAACCTGCGCGATATGGCCCACGTCATGGGCAACGAGGAGTTGGCAGGCCCACGCTTCGACGATTTCCGCTTCGGCCAATCGGCGCACGTGGATGAGGTCAACGCTGCCCTGGTGGAGTGGCTCTCGCAGCACCCCAAGGAGGAGGTGTATCACGCTGCCCAGGCCCGGCATCTGCCCTTCGGGTACGTCTGCGATGCGGGGGACCTGCTGCGCTCTGCCCACCTGCGGGAGCGGCGCTTCTTCCTGGAGCTGGACCACCCTGTGGTGGGGCGGCTGACCTATCCCACGGCGCCCTACCGCATGAGCAACGCGGACTGGCGCTGGGAGCGGCCTCCTCTGCTGGGGGAGCATAACGAGGAGGTCTTCTGCGGCCGGCTGGGGCTAGCCCGGGAGGACCTGGTGCACCTGCGGGCGGCAGGGGTTCTATGACCTGTTCGAGTCCTGGTTTTCTGGGGAGCCCAGAGGGGACCAAGCCGCCTCCGGCGTGGGTTTGGGGGTGTCCCCCAGCTTCCTTTTTTCTCCCCTGCTCCCTCTCAAGGAGCGGGGGACACAGGGGGTGAGGGTCGGTGAACAGTATCCTCAATGGCATTCGGGTCGTGGACATGACCCTGGTCTGGTCCGGCCCGTGGGCGGCCCGCATCCTGGGGGACCTGGGGGCGGAGGTGCTCAAGATCGAGCGGCCAGAGGAGCAGCCGCAGCCCCTCGCTCCTCATGTCGTGAGCCTGGACGTGCGGGATCCAGAAGGCCGCTTGCTGTACCAGCGCAATGCCTACCAGATGCTGTGCAACGTTGGGAAGCGCTCCCTGGCCATTGACCTCACCAAGCCCGAGGGGATTGCCCTGTTCAAGGAGCTGGTGCGCATCAGCGACATCGTTATCGAGAACTTCGTTGCGCGGGTGATGCCCAGACTGGGCCTGGGCTATGAGGAGCTGCGAAGGGTCCGGCCCGACCTCATCATGCTCTCCATGCCAGCTATGGGCCTCACGGGTCCGGAGCGGGACTACACTGCCTACGGCGTCAGCATTGAACAGGTTTCCGGCTTCGTGGCGCTCCAGGGCTACGAGGACGGCGAGCCGCACAAGTCTGGTATCAACTACGGCGACCCGGTGGCGGGGATTCACGGGGCTGCCGCCGCCCTCACCGCCCTGCTCCATCGTATGGAGACGGGCCAGGGTATGCACATCGACCTGTCCCAGCGGGAGTCGGCGATCGGCCTGGTGGGGGAGACCATCCTGGACTACAGCATGAACCGGCGCGTGGGCAAGCCCAGAGGGAACCGCCACCCGTGGATGGCCCCGCATAACGTCTATCCCTGTCGAGGAGCAGACAAGTGGGTCGCCCTTGCGGTGAGCTCCGACCAGGAGTTCCGCGCCCTGTGCCGGGCCATAGGTCAGCCTTCTCTAGCCCAGGACCCTCGGTTTGCCGACAGCCTGTCCAGGAAGCGCCATGAGCGGGAGCTGGACCCCTACCTTGAGGCATGGACGAGGGGGCGCGAGCACTACGAGGTGATGCGCGCGCTGCAGCGGGCAGGGGTCTGCGCTGGGGCTGTCCTCAACCCCGCTGAGGCCGTGACCGACGACCACTTCCGGGCCCAGGGTTCCTTTCAGTGGCTGGACTACCCGGACGGCAAGGCGTACCCCACTCCTGTGCTCCCCTGGCGGGCGGCTGGCGAGCCCTGGCCCGACCTTGTGCCGACTACTCCCTACGGCGCTGAGAACGCCGCGGTCCTTCAGGAGCTCCTTGGAGTGACCGAAGAGCAGGTGTGCCGACTGAAGGAGAAGGGGGTGCTGCTGCAGCAGGGATCCCTCAGCGGGAATCCTCCTTCCTGAGGGGGGTTCTCGCCCTCTCCCAGGAAACCCGCCGTTGTCCTAGCCCTTTTCGACCATCCCCCATCCCCCTTTCCTTCGCCAGGCTCAGGGCAGGCCCCCAGACCCCCGTCAAAGGGGCTTCGTCCCTCTGATCACCCCTTTTTCAGCAGCCTGATAGTCTGCTAGGAGCCAGTGACCGTCGGCACGCGCAGCACGTCCATCAGAGGCCGCACCGTCTCCAGCGTCTCAAAGCCCTCGATGAGGCGCACCACCTGCTGCGCCTCCCGCTCCGCCAGCACCCGCTTGGCACAGTCCTGGAACTTGACCAGGCGGCCCTCCCACGGCAGGGGGTTGTCCCACCGCCCCAGGGGGCTGTCCACCCGCACGGTGTAGCGCTGGCCATTCTTCATTGTGACCGTGACCCGCGCCCACGCCTTCTGAAAGTCCATGGCCTTGATCTCCGGGTTTTTCTTGATGGTGATGCGTCCCAGCATGGCTTCCATATCGGGGGCAAAGCGGCGCTCATCGCGGAAGGTGTCAATGACCACTTTGCCGTCCAGCAGCGCCGCCGACACCGTGTAGGCGATACTGAACTTCCCGTCCAGCCCGGTCTTGGGGCGCAGCCGGTCTGCCGACTCGTTGTCTGCCCCCACCTCCACCTCCACCTGATGGATCTCCTCGGCACGGAGCTGGTGGCGCCGCTTGATCTCCAGGGCGGCGTCGATGCTCCAGTGGGTGGGATACTGGGCCGGGAACTTCTTGACCGCCAGCCCTGGGGAGACCATGCGGTAGGGGTTGCCGAAGTCCTTCAGGACCAGGTCCAGGTTCAGATTGCCGAAGTAGTAGATGTCGTTGTAGCCGTGCCTGGCCTCCAGTATGTCCTCGTTGCCGGTATACCCCATATCCGCCAGCAGGGCAGACTCCAGGCCCATGCGGGCTGCGTGGCCGCAGTGGGTGGACTTGGTCATGGTGCCGGTGTTGGCAGTAAGGCCGCTGATGCGGGAGGCGGCGATGCCGATGGCCATGCGGGTCTTCCAGGCATCCAGGCCCAGGAGCTTGGCGCAAGCAGCGGCATTCCCCAGGACGCCCACGTTCCCTGGTGGGTGGATGTGCACCGAAGGTGCGCCGCCTGGGATCGCCTCCTGGGTTACCCTCAGCCTCCCCTGTACCTCAAACGCCAGCGCCAGGGCCAGCACCACCTGGCGGCCCGAGTAGCCCCGCTGCTCCGCCAGGGCCAGCAGGGCAGGGAGGACGGGGCCGGTGGGGTGCGTGGGTGGATACCACATCAGCTCGTAGTCCATGGAGTGGCAAAAGGTTCCGTTGGCAAAGGCGGCGTGCACGGGGTGCGTCTTGAAGTTGCGCCCCACCACGGAAACCTGCTGAGGACCCCTCAGGCTGCGGACGTAGCGGCCCATGATGTGTCCCAGGGGCTCCTGGGAGCCGGCCAGCATGTTGGACACACCGTCCAGGACAATCTCCCTGGCCACCTGGATCACTTGCCCCGGGAGGGTCTCGTAGGTAGTCTCAACGATTTTCTGCGCCAGGGCCTCGGTGACACTCATGCGGGCCTCCTTTTGCTTATTCTGACCTCCTACCCAAAGCCTGGACTGGGCAGGTGATGGAATAGTATGCTAGCGCCACCAGGCGGTCAACCCCAGACTGAGGAGTATCGGCTTATGCGCCATCCGACCTTCCAGGACGTCCTCCAGGCCAGAAAGAACATCGGCACCTATCTGCGCCCCACGCCTCTTATCACCTATCCGGCCCTGAACGAGCTGCTGGAAGCGCAGGCCTACGTGAAGCGAGAGGACTGCCAGCCCATCGGGGCCTTCAAGCTGCGGGGCGGCATCAACTTTGTGAGCCAGCTCTCCCCAGAGGAGCGGCGCCGGGGCATCATCACCGCCTCCACCGGCAACCATGGCCAGTCCATCGCCTACGCCTGCCGACTCTTCGGCGTGCGGGCGGTCATTGCGGTGCCCGAGGGCTCCAACCCGCTGAAGCTGGCCGCCATGCGCCGGCTGGGGGCAGAGGTGCGAGAGGTGGGGAGGGTCTTCGACGACGCGCGGGAGTACGTGGAGCGCCAGGCCCGGGAGGCGGGCTACCGCTACGTCCACCCCGCCAACGAGGCCTCCCTCATCGCCGGGGTGGCAACGGAGACCCTGGAGACCCTGGAGGAGGTGCCGGACCTGGATGTGGTCTTCCTCCCCGTGGGCGGGGGGAGCGGCGCCGCTGGCGCCTGCATCGTCGCCAAGGCGGTGAACCCGGCGATTCGGGTGGTGGCCGTGCAGTCGGCCCAGGCCCCGGCAGCCTACCTCTCCTGGAAGGCCCGCCGCCTGGTGGAGGCGCCCGTGGAGACCTTTGCCGAGGGGCTGGCCACCCGCAGCGGCTACCAGTTGTCCCAGGAGATCCTCTGGGACCTGCTGGATGACTTTGTCTTGGTGAGCGACGATGACCTGCGGCAGGCGATGGTCGCCTACCTGGAGCGCTGTCACACCCTGGCCGAGGCGGCGGGCGCCGCGCCGCTGGCGGGGGCTCTGAAGCTGAAGGACCAGGTCAAGGGCAAGAGGGTTGCCCTGGTGCTCAGCGGGGCCAACATCACCCTGGAGCAGCTCAGGGCCGTGCTGGACTCGACACAGGGGCCTGGGGCGGTGCGTTGAGTGGGCAGAGTCTGCACCAGGGTCCGGGGCTGATGTGATGCAGCGGGGCTCGTGAGCCAGTATCCTCCGCCAGTTGACTTCCCCCTATCCCAGTGCTAGGCTATCCTTGAGTGCCACGAGAGGGGCACGGACGGGAGCTGGGGGCGCCCGGCTGAGAGGGTGGCATCACCCGCCACCGACCGTCTGAACCTGATCTGGGTAATGCCAGCGCAGGGACTGGCCAGGAGTAGCCGGAAGAGTTCTAGCGTCGCTGGCAGATCCAGCGGCGCTAGCTTTTTATTGGGGGGAAGGGTCATGGAGGATGCCCTGGTTATCGCGGGCAAGAGGTTCCGCTCCCGGCTCATCGCGGGCACCGGGAAGTACCGGTCCAACGAGGAGATGGTGGCCTCCATCGAGGCCTCCGGTGCGGAGATGGTGACGGTAGCCATCCGCCGGTTGGACCTGAGCAGTCCCAACCAGAAGACCATTCTGGACTATCTGGACTGGAGCAGGTACACCGTGTTGCCCAATACCGCTGGCTCCCGCACGATGGAGGAGGCGCTTTTCACCGCGCGGCTGGGCCGGGAGGTTACCGGCTCCAACTGGGTCAAGCTGGAGGTCATTCCAGACCCCAAGTACCTGCTGCCGGACCCGGTGGGCACGCTGCGGGCAGCCGAAGCGCTGCTGAAGGAGGGGTTTGTGGTGCTGCCCTACATCCACGCCGACCCGGTCCTGGCGCGCCACTTGGAGGAGGCGGGATGCGCCACGGTCATGCCGCTGGGGTCTGCCATCGGGTCCGGGCAGGGTATCCATACCCTGGAAGAGATACAGATCATCATCGAGAATGCCCACGTGCCGGTGGTGGTGGACGCGGGCCTGGGGGTGCCCTCGGACGCCTCCCTGGCGCTGGAGATTGGGGCTGACGCGGTCCTGGTGAACACCGCCATCGCCCAGGCCACGAACCCGAAGCTCATGGCAGAGGCCTTCAAGCTCGGTGTAGAGGCGGGGCGCAGGGCCTACCTGGCGGGGCGGATCCCGAAGCGCGTCTACGCAGCGCCGAGCAGCCCCACGGAGGGAGTTCCCCGGCCGGCTACGGCTCCCACAGGGAGGTGAGATGGCCACGCTGCCACAGCCGTGCCTGGCCCTGGTGACCGATCGGTGGCTTTGCCGGGAGCAGCCGTTGCAGGAGAAGGTCTCCCTGGCCCTGGCCGGTGGAGTGGACATGGTCCAGCTCCGGGAAAAGGAGTTGCCTGCCGGGGCGCTCCTGGCCCTGGCCGAAGGGCTCCGTGCTATCACCGCGGGCAGGGCCCTTTTCATGGTCAATGACCGTGTGGACGTGGCCCTGGCCTGCGGCGCCGACGGCGTGCAGCTTGGGGAGGAGGGCTTGCCTGTGGCGGCTGCCCGTCACCTGGGGGGGCCGGGTCTCCTCTTCGGACGTTCCGTCCACAGCGTGGAGGGCGCAGTGCGGGCTGAGGCAGAGGGGGCGGATTTCCTTGTCCTGGGCGCCATTTTCCGTACAAGCTCTCACCCTGGCGCGCCGACGGCAGGGGTTGGTCTGATCCGACAGGTGAGGCAGCGGGTGCGCCTTCCCCTCCTGGGCATTGGGGGGATTACGGAGGGCAATGTGGGGCAGGTGATGGAGGCGGGCGCCGACGGTGCCGCCGTCATCAGCGCCCTCCTGGGGGCGCCAGACCCGGCGGAGGCGGCCAGGGCCTTGAAGGCTGCCATGCTGGCAGCCCTGAGGCGCATGGGAGAGGTGCAGGCCAGGCGATGATCACGGTGGTGGTGAACGGGCAGAAGCGCCAACTGGATGGCCCAATGTCCCTGACGGAGTGCTTGCTGAAGCTGGGGGTCAACCTTCAGTTCATTGCCGTGGCGTACAACGGACAGGTGCTGCGCAAGGAGGAGCACCAGGGCGTGCGCCTGAAGGAAGGCGATGTCCTGGAGTTGGTCCGGCCCGTGGGAGGAGGCTAGCTGGGAGGCACGCACCCTGTTGCGAAGGGAGCCCGCTGGCCCTTTCTCATTGAGGGGGTCGTAGTCTGAGTGAGGGTCTTTTAGTTGTCACCCTGAGCGAAGCGAAGGGTCTGGGGTAGTGGAAAGAAGCCCGGCCCCTCCAGATTCTTCGGTCGCGGAGTTTACCCTGAGTGAACCGAACGGGCTCCCTCAGAATGACAAGGACGACACTGCAAGCAGAACCAAAAGACCCTGGATCTGATTGAACGGAGAAGGTGTGGGCAGGCCCACACCTTCTCCGTTTCAGGCCGTCCAGGGGAAGTCAAGGTCAGCGATGGCGAGGGAGGACCAAACCTGGGACCCCCTGGCCTTCCCCAGAGCGTGAGCCTGAAGTATACTTCCCCACGTCGCCCAGGGGAGTCGCCCGTGGGCACCAGACCCCGTGGAAGAAGCCGGCCTGCCGCCTTCAAGCATGGCGGCCTGGGAGGGGCCCTGGTTGAAGCAGGGACAGGAGTCAGCGGAGACCGTGAGCCAAGCTCGGCGCCCGAGGTTTTTCTACGGCTGGTACATCGTCGGCGCGGGCGCTGTCCAGGGGTTTGTCAACCTGGCCGTCTTCCAGATAGGCCAGGGGGCGTTCATCAAGGATGTTCGGGATCAGATGGGCTGGAGCCTGACGGCCATCTCCCTGGGCTTCTCCCTGAAGCAGTTCGAGTCCGGCCTCCTGGCGCCCGTGAGTGGCTACCTTATCGACCGCCTGGGTCCTCGCCTCATGGCCAGCATTGGGGTTGTTCTCATGAGCGTGGGGCTCATCCTCTTTGCGCGGATGGACTCCCTCTGGATGTTCTACCTCTCCTCCACCGTCATCGCCATTGGGCAGGCGATGGCTTCCCTCACCGCCTACTCCACCGCGGTGATGCACTGGTTCCGGCGGAAGCGTGGGCTGGCCTACTCGATCCTGGCCATGGGTCGTGCCTGGGGGTATGTGGGCGTCCTGCTGGTGACGCTGCTGATGGTTCGCTTCGGGTGGCGAGAGGCAGCTACTATCTCCGCCCTGGCCTTCTGTGGCATCAGCCTGCCGCTGGCCCTGGTGATCCGCCGTCGCCCGGAGCCCTACGGCTACCTGCCCGATGGGGATCGGGTCACTGCCGCCCCTCAGGATGTGGAAGCCCGCGGTGCTCCGGAAGCCTCATCCGACAGCTTCACGGTGCAGCAGGCCCTCCGGAGCGTCGCCTTCTGGCTGCTGCTTCTCTCCAGCGCCCTCTACGGCTTTGTCAACAACGCCAACCTTGTCCACCAGATCCCTCACCTGCGCAACGTGGGGTTTTCGGCCTCGGCAGCGGGGGTTGTCGTCGCCATCTTCGGGGGTGCTCAGGTGGTGGGCCGCCTCGCCTCCGGCTGGATTGGCGATAAGGTCGGGAGATACCGCTTGCTCATGGTGAGCTTCCTCTTCCTGGCCCTGGGCTGGGTCTCCTTCGCCAATGTCTCGGCAGGCTCCCTCTGGACACTGGGCCTCTACATCGTGCTGTATGGGATAGGCCAATCTGCCCACACGGCCACAGACCAGGCGGTGGTAGCAGACTTCTTTGGAACGCGGCGCTATGCTACCATCCGCGGGTTGGTCAGCACCATGAGTCTTGTGGGCAGTCTCCTGGGCCCCATCTACGCAGGTCGCATGTTCGACACCTTTGGCAACTACCATCTCGCCTTTCTCACCCTGGGTCCCATCGTTGCCCTGGGCACCCCGGCCGTGCTCCTGGCAGGCAAACCTACTCTCGCGGGGGCGCCGGCCAAGGGTGGGGAGGCCCCCCGGACCCGCCAGGGATAGGGGGCCCTGCCTACAACGGGGACGGGCTCCATGAGCAGCGTGGTGGAGGGTGCTGGCCTGGTTCTCTAGGATCGCGTTGAAGCGAGCGGAAGTAACTCAGGGGTGGAGTGTCTGCGTCCTAAGCAAAAAGTTGCGAGTTCGAATGTCCTCGCCCGCTCCATTTTTATCTCTGCTGACTGCTAATCACTGATGGCGGACAGGAGGGCGCCGTGCAAGAATGGCACTCTGGTGTGGAAGTGATGACGTTGCCGATGGACGATGAAGACCCACAGCTCGTGATAGTGAGCTACGGTGAGCTGCGGAAGAGACTGATTGTTGGCCTCCCCCATGACCCTTGTACTTGGTGGGAGCGCATTACGCAGCACAGGTCTTGTCTGGTCTGCGGCCGTGAATGGAGCTTTCTCGGCGATGTGGTCATACTCACACTCCAAATCCTGGGCATCTCTGCAGTGTTCGCCTGGCTCGGTCTGTTGCTGCGATAGGCACCTGATAGCTGGATGCCCAGCGCTTAACGGCCTTGTAGCGCTTCGCTGCAGCCTCGCTGTTCAGGAACATGGGCATGGCACGCCCCCACCCCTTTACCACATGCCATCCTATCAGATGCCTGAACCCCGATCGCCGCCCGACCGGAGCCTATCGCCCAGCCTGCCCGGGCGCAGGGATGACCCCAAGCTGCTGCATCAGGCCCATCACATCGGTCACGTCCCAGCGTTCCACGATTTTGCCACCAACAACTCGGTCAACAACAATCCCCGTCATGGTTATCTGCCTTCTGGTGGCGGGGATGCCCATGAGTGGACTGGCCTGCGTGGCACGGAACGTCCAGCGCCTCCAGGACGTGCCGTTCCTCGGGGGTCAGTGCAACGCTCGGTGCTGGTCTGCTCATGCACCCGAGCATGGCACACGACCTTCGTGTTGGCTACTCTATTAGCGTGACGCGACACTAGCCTACAACGGGGACGGGCTCCATGAGCAGCGTGGTGGAGGGTGCTGGTCGTGGCCAGCAAGAGTCTTGCAACCCATCGAGGCCTCCGCTAACATGGCTGTCACACTGCGATGGGGGAGGGAGCCGTGGTCGCCATCCGGCCGGGGGCGTCAGAGGCTGAGATCGCCAGGAAGCTCTGTGAGGGGGCGGTGGATGTATGGGGACCGCTGAGGGCGGAGGAGCTTCGCCCCAACCTGGAGCGGCTGGCTGCGTCCCTGTGGCAGCTTTCCCAGAACCTCCCGAAGCGGGAGGAGGAGCCAGCCTTTTTCCTGTAGGCAGGGAGGGATAGCATGGGGGAGCCGTACAAGCTGACGGTGGCCCAGGCAGCGGATCGCATAAAGGACGGCACGCTCTCCCCGGTGGCCCTGGCCGAGGCGTGCCTTGCCTGTATCAACGCCCTAGAGCCTGCGCTCAAGGCGTGGGAGACGGTTGACAGGGGGTCGGTGCTCAGGCAGGCCCGCCGCGCGGAGCAGGAGATCAGGCGCCGCGGCCCGCGCACTCCCCTCCACGGCATCCCCGTCGGGCTCAAGGACATCATCTACACAAGGGGCGTGAAGACCACGGCCTCTTCCAGGGTATACGCCGATTTTGTTCCAGACTTCGACGCCACGGTGGTCACGCGTCTGAAGCGGGCGGGGGCCGTCATCCTGGGGAAGACGGTGACCGCCGAGTTCGCCGCGACGGGGGACCCTCCCCGTACCGTGAACCCCTGGAACCCGGCCCACACGCCAGGGGGCTCAAGCGCGGGCTCTGCGGTGGCCGTGGCCGCCCGGATGTGCCCGGCGGCCCTGGGCTCCCAGACCGTGGGCTCCACCCTGCGGCCCGCCGCCTACAACGGGGTGGTTGGCCTCAAACCGACCTATGGGCTCATCAGCCGGTATGGGGTGATCCCGGCGAGCTGGTCCCTCGACCACGTGGGCATCCTCGTGCGGACGGTGGAGGACGCGGCCCTGGTGCTGAGCGTTCTGGCAGGCTACGACCCCAGGGACCCCAGCTCGGCCCGCCGGCGTGTGCCGGACTACCATCGGGCCCTGGAGCGCCTGGATGGCCCGCCCCGCATCGGCGTGCTCTGGCAGCCCTTCTGGGAGCGGGCCGATGCAGAGACCCGCGCCCACACCGAGGCGCTGGTTGGGCGCTTGGCCGAAGCCGGAGCTCGAGCAGAAGAGGTAAAGCTGCCGAACAGTTTTGACATGGTTGCCGCAGCCCAAGGGGTTGTCTTCAACGTCGAGTGCGCCGCCTACCACGAGGAGGTCTTCCGGGAGCGAGCAGCCGAATACAGCCCCATGCTCCGGAGGATGCTGGAGTCAGCTTTTCTGGTCCCTGGGGTCCGCTATGTGCAGGCCCAGCGCCTGCGCCGCCAGTTCCGCCGGGAAATCGAGGCCCTGGCAGGAACAGTGGACGTCTTCCTCACGCCCAGCACCCCTGCACCTGCGCCCAGGGATCTCAGCAACACCGGGGACGCCTCGTTCCAGGGCCCCTGGACCTTCTCCGGCCTGCCGAGCATCTCCATCCCCTCCGGGCTGGCCCGCTCAGGCGTGCCCATGGGGCTCCAGCTTGTGGCCGCCCCCTTCGCGGAGGAGCGGCTGCTGGCCGTGGCTCGCTGGTGCGAGCGGGTGCTGGACGTGAGGCTGCGGCCACCGGAGCCGAAGTGACTACAAGCAGTCCTTTCACAGAGACATCAGGGCAACCCTCTCCCTTCGGCTTCGTTAGGACACGCTTGAGAGAAAGGGTTCCCCTCCCTCAAGGTAGTTTGCCTGGCCTGGTCTCGGTGGCAGCGGCTACCCGGCAGCCTGCGAGGGCGCAGGGATGACCCCAAGCTGCTGCATCATGCCCATCTGGTCAAAGACCTCCCACTCCTCCACGAGCTTGTCGCCAGCGATACGGTCAATCTTCTCCCAACCGTTCCAACCGAGCTCCTCCAGGGTACGTAAGCGCCCATCTTTCTTTCGGGGGGAGGAGGTCGGGGGATGGGGGTAGACAAGCCGGGAATGTCAACGCTGAAGTTGGCATTGCGCACCTGGCCCAGGTGCTGACCGAACCCCTCGTTCCACCTGGTCGCGGCTCCCGGGTGCCTACCTTGGTGGTGTGATCCATGACTCGCCTGCGGCCTGCTCACCGGCCGGTGTAGATACGTGCATCTGCGCCACGAGCCACCTGTCCCCCCGCTGCTCAAACACCATGGTAGCTCGCAGTGGCATAGTCACTGCTTGCCCGCCGACCTTGACGTGAGCAGCTCCGTCTGCTGCCACCAATGCCACCCCACCTGCCGACGAGACAGAATGCCAGCCAAATCTCAGGGATGCCGTCTCGGACTGGGACCAGTCGCGCTCGAACTGTGCCCTGATTTCCGCCGGTCCAATGCGCTTCTCGTCCGCACCGGTGCCATAGAGAAGCACATCCGGGTCTGGCACTAACATGGATGATAGGGTGCCTCCGTCGCGTGTCTCGTAGGCCTTCCAGAGCCTGTTGAAAGCAGCCATCACTGCAGCTTCCGTCTTTGCATCAGCTTTCACTGCGCTTCCTCCTTTCTCTTACCCCAAGTGGAATCGCGTCGAGTGTCCGAGGGCTGAGTATGCGGATTGCCGACCAGAGGATGATGCCAGGTTGCGCTTATCAAAGACCTCCTCAATGGCTTGCGCCTGAGTGCCTTGTTCTGCTCAGACGGCCTCCCCCTTCCGTTTTGTGGTTGGTCTGCTACCTTCGTGATGGTTACCGAGCAGTCTGCCCGGGCGCAGGGATGACCCCAAGCTGCTGCATCAGGCCCATGACGTCGGACACGTCCCAGCGTTCCACGATTTTGCCACCAACAACTCGGTCAACAACGATCCCCGTCATCGTTATCTGCCTACCGGTGGCGGGGATGCCCATGAGGGGACCTGTGTGCGTGGCACGGAACGTCCAGCGCCACACGACCTTGTCCCCTTCAGCGACCAGGTCATCCACAGTAGTGTGCCCGTTGGAGAAGGCTGCCCGGATCATGATGTTGGTCTGCTTGAGGCCCTCTCGGGTGGGTGGCGCTCCAGGCGCGGGATTACGATGGATGAAGTTGGCAGCGAACACCTCATCCATGACCTTCGCATCTCCCTTTTCCCAGAACCCATCAACGAGTCGGCGGACAACGGCCTTGTTCTGCTCGGACATGCTGTTCCTCCCCTTGGTGCGGTAGTGGGATTCTCCCAGAAGCCGGTGTCCACTCGCCAGACCAAAAAGTGCTCATTTCCTGTCCACTTTTCCAGCGGCCCTTTGAAGCGAGGGGCCCCAGGGCTGCCCTGCCGTGAGGGGTGTGTGCTATCATGCGTGCGAGAGGCGGCGGTCTGGGCAGCCCTGGGACTGCCTGGGGCGGGCGCTCCTGGAGGAGGTTGCTATGGCTGAACTCCCCGAAAGACGGGTCCCCATGTCAGAGCTGCTGTCATCGCTTTCTATGGCCACGGACCTGGCTGAGGACCGCCCCGTGGAGCACGGGGTGAGGACGTGCTACGTCAGCCTGCGCCTGGCGGAGACTCTGAAGCTCTCGGAGCAGGAGCGCTCCGACGTTTACTACACAGCGCTGTTGCAGGACGTGGGCTGACTGCGCAACGCGGCAAGTCTTGCCGCCATGCTGGGTGGCGATGACGTCAAGGCGGTCGCCGAGATGCATCGCCTGGACGCTGGCGACATGGCAGGGATGCTACGGTGGCTTGGGAGCAACGTGGCCCCCGAGGCCAACGCCGTTGCCCGTGGGGTCAAGCTGCTGAGCGCCCTGGCGCAGACCATGAAGACTACCAGGGAGATGCATGTTACCTACTGCGCCACCGGTCTGCGGATCGCGGAGAAGCTTGGGCTTTCCCGGGGTGTCCAGGACAACCTGAACCACCTGGGAGAGCGATGGGACGGGAAAGGGTCCGCCCATGGGGTGCGGGGCAGGTTCATCCCCATCGGCGCCAGGGTGGTCAGCCTGGCCGAGGTGGCCCAGGACGTGGGCGCTGCTGAGGACGGCCCTCAGGCGGCCCAGGAGGTGGCCCAGGAGAGGCGTGGCAAGGCCTTCGACCCCGAGGTGGTGGATGCCTTCCTGGAGCTTTCCCGGGTTCCTGCTTTTTGGGAGGCGCTGCAGCAGGAGAAGCTTCCGGAGCAGCTCGGAGGCATGGAGCCGCAGACACCTTTCAGCTCCGTTCCCGAGGGCCGCCTTGACGACATCGCCGCCGTTTTCGCCGAGGTCATTGACATGAAGTCCCCCTTTACCGCCAACCACTCCCGAGGCGTTGCCCTGGTGGCAGAGGGGCTGGCAAAGAGGATGGGGCTGCCCGAGGCGGAGGTCACCCTCGTCAGGCGGGCGGGGCTGCTCCACGACATGGGGAAGGTCTCGGTGCCCAACAGCATCCTGGACAAGAAAGGCAAGCTCACGGAGCGGGAGTGGGAGCGCATGCGGCTGCACCCCTACTACAGCGAGCGCATCCTCTCCAGGGTAGGGGTGCTGCGGCCGCTGGCCACCATTGCGGGGGCCCACCACGAGTGGATGAACGGCGGCGGCTACTTCCGCCAGCTCACCGGCCCCCAGATGACCGCGGCCGCCCACATCGTCTCCATCGCCGATATGTTCCAGGCCCTCTCCGAGGACCGCCCCTATCGCCCTGCCCTGGAGACGGAGCAGATTTTTCAGGTCATGGACAAGGAGGTGGGGAGCCACCTCAGCCCCGACTGCTTTGCTGCCCTCAAAGCCATGCTCTAGCAGGGTGATGAAAAACCCTTTTCGAACATCCCCCTGCCCCCTTTCCTTCGCCAGGCTCAGGACAGGCTCTGGCGAGGAAGGGGGGGTAAATTGTCTCTGGGGGACACCCCTTCGTCAGGCTCAGGGC
>JACQUN010000094.1 GCA_016210285.1 Chloroflexota bacterium | reverse complement strand
GTGTAGGCACCCGAGCCCGTTCTTTGTGGGACGAAAAGGAAAATGCTTTACATAAGGAGGCATGGGGCACATGACCACAGTACAGAAGATTGAGCTGCAGCGCGGATTGAAAGGCGTCTACTTCGACAAGAGCGAGGCCAGTTTCATCGACGGCGACATAGGGAAGCTGCTCTACCGCGGCTACAGTATCCATGACCTGGCGGAGAAGTCCACCTTCGAAGAGGTTGTCCACCTCTTGCTCTACGGCAAGCTCCCAACCCGCAAGGAGTTGGACGGGCTTGACAAGACCCTCCGCGCCAACCGGGCCATTCCCAAGGAGGTCACGGAGGTCATCCGAACGGTGCAGAAGGCCCACCCCATGGACGTGCTGCGGACGGCCATATCCGCCCTATCAGCCTTCGACCCGGACACCGAGGACAACTCCCGGGAGGCCACGCTGCGCAAGGGCCTCCGCCTGACGGCCCAGGCGCCCACCATTGTCTGCGCCCACCACCGGATCCGAACGGGGCAGCAACCGGTCGCGCCTGACCCGACCCTCAACCAGGCCGGTAACTTCCTGTACATGCTCTTCGGCAAGAAGCCTGCACCAGAAGAGGCGAATCTGCTGGATGTGGACTTCGTCCTGCACGCCGAGCACGGCGCCAACGCCTCCGCATTCGCCGCCCGGGTCGCTGCGGGCACACTCGCCGACCTCCACTGCGCCGTCGTGGCGGGCATCGGCACCCTCAAGGGCCCCTGGCACGGCGGGGCCGCTGAAGGGGTGATGAAGTTGGCCAAGGAGGTGGCCGACCCGGAGCGCGCAAAGGCCAGGGCTGCTGAAAAGCTGGCCAAGGGGGAGCGCATCATGGGCTTCGGGCACCGGGTGTACAAGGCCGAGGACCCGCGGGCCCGCCACCTGCGCGAGCGCTCCCGGCAGCTTGGAGAGAAGAAGGGGCAGCCCCAGTGGTTCCAGATCCTCCAGAGGTTCGAGAACGAGGTGATGCTGCCCTACCGGTCCAGGGGCATCTACGTCAACGTCGACTTCTATGCCGGCTCCATCTACTACCTGCTGGGCATCCCCGAGGACATCTTTGTGCCCATCTTCGCCATGGGGCGGGTCCCCGGCTGGACGGTGCAGGTGCTAGAGCAGTACCAGGACAACATTCTGATCCGGCCGCTGCTTCAGTACGTAGGGCCCATGGACCTGCCCTATGTCCCCATTGAGCAGCGGGACGGCGGCAAGAAGTAATCAGCAGCTCCCGCGGGACCGAGGAGCCACACCCGCGCAGAGTCCGGGCGAGGACAACGCCTCGCCCCAGGTTGCCCGCGCAAGCGGCATAAGAGGGCGCTGGGGGCTACTTTATACTCCCCCAGCGCCCTCTCTTCGTGGTGTGCGTTATGTCAACCGCTCTGGCGAGGCAGGCAAAGGAAGGTGACATAACATGTATAGGGCGACGCTGCCGCCGGGCGGGGAGTCGCCCGTTCTAGCCCACGAGATAGACCTGGGACTTTTCAGCTTTTGCCGCCGCAGCCAGCCGCTCCAGGGTCTCCTGGATACTCTGCAGCAGCGTGTCCAGCCCCCACCCCCGGGCAGCGGAGGCTGTGACGCTGGTGAAAAGACTGGATGCTGGAAGCAGTGACTTCAGGTCGTCAGCCTTCGCTGGCGTATCTGTAACCAGGTCTACTTTGTTCAGCACCAGGATACGAGGCTTGGCGTCCAGGTGCAGCTCCCTGAGGGTGTCCTCCACCACCTGGGTCTGCTCTGCCGCGTTCCGGTGACTGATGTCCACCACGTGGAGCAGCAGGTCGGCTTCCGCCAGTTCTTCCAGCGTGGCGTGAAAGGCCTCCACCACCGTTGGCGGCAGCTTCTGGATGAAACCAACGGTGTCGGTCAGCAAGACCTGCCGTCCATTGGGGAGCTGAATGCGCCGGGTCACCGGGTCAAGGGTGGAGAAGAGCTTGTCTTCTGTCAGCACCCCGGCTTTGGACAGGGCGTTGAACAGGGTGCTTTTCCCCGCGTTGGTGTACCCCACCAGGGAAACGACGGGAATGGCTGCGGCCTTGCGCCGTCTCCGGTAGAGTTGGCGATGTTGTCGCACTGTCTCCAGTTCCTCGCGGAGGCGCTGGATACGCGTGCGGATGATGCGTCGGTCGGTCTCCAACTGGCTCTCGCCGGGGCCCCTGGTGCCGATGCCGCCGCCCAGGCGCTCCAGGTGGGACCACTGGCCTACCAGCCTCGGAAGGAGATAGACGTGCTGGGCAAGCTCCACCTGAAGTCGTCCGGCCCGGGTGTGGGCGTGGCGCGCAAAGATGTCCAGGATGAGGGCGCTGCGGTCTATGACCTTGACCTCCAGCGCCTCTTCCAGGTTCCGCTGCTGCGTGGGGGTGAGCTCGTCGTCAAAGATGGCCAGGGTGTAGCCCACCTGCTCCCGCAGCGTCTTCATCTCCTCCAGCTTGCCGCGCCCCAGGTAGTAATGGGTTGGGCGGTCGAGCCGCTGGGCCATGCGGCCCACCACCGTAGCCCCGGCCGTGGCGGCGAGTTGGGCAAGCTCATCCAGGGAGTCCTCCAGACTCCAAAGATGGCGGCCTCCTTTGAGTTCCACGCCTGCCAGGAGCGACCGTTCCCGGGAAGGGGTAGTGACAACTGTTGGCCTCGGAATATGCCACTCCTTACCTGTGCTGACTCGTGCCCCTAGCGTGGCTCCGGTGGCGGCGGCACCCGCCACCGGGAAAGGCGCTGCACGGCCTTCTCCAGGTCCGTGTCCGGCAGCGTCATGGAGAGCCTGATGTACCCCTCGCCATACTTGCCATAGCCCGAGCCTGGGGTCACGACGATACTCTGCTGTTCCAGAAGCGTGGTGGCAAACCCGGCTGAGGTGTACCCCTGGGGGACCCTGGCCCAGACATAGAGGCTGGCCTTCGGTGGGGTCACACGCAGCCCCAGCCTCGCCAGGGCAGGCACAAGGGTATCCCGCCGCCGCTGGTAGATGCGGTTGTGCTCCTCGATGCACTCCTGCGGCCCCAGCAGCGCCCCTATAGCGGCGTACTGGATGGCCTGGGGGATGCCGGAGTCCATGTTGGACTTGACGCGGAAGAGGGCGTTGATCATCTGGGCGTTCCCCACCGCCATTCCGATGCGCCACCCCGTCATGTTGTAGCTCTTGGAGAGGGAGTGGAACTCGATGCTGACATCCTTGGCGCCAGGGACCTGGAGAACACTCACAGGCTTGTAGCCGTCGTAGGCCACCTCGCTGTAGGGGGCGTCGTGGAGAAGGGCAATGCCGTACCGCTTGCAGAAGGCCACCGCGCGCTCGAAGTACTCCAGCGGCGCCACTGCGGAGGTGGGGTTGTTGGGGTAGTTCAGCCAGAGGACCTTGGCCTCCTGTGCCACCGACTTCGGAATTATGTCAAGGTCTGGCAGCCAACCGTTCTCGTCGAGAAGGGGGAGAAGATAGGGCTCGCCGCCGGCAAACATGGTGCCCACCGCATAGACCGGGTAGCCTGGGTCTGGCACCAGGGCGATGTCGCCGGGGTCAATGAAGCAGAGGGGGACGTGGGCAATCCCTTCCTTGGCCCCGATGAGCGGGACGACCTCCTTGTCCGGGTCCAGGGACACGCCAAAGCGCCGCCCATACCACGTCGCTATGGCGCGGCGGAGCTCCGGCAGGCCATCGGTCTCCGGGTAGCGGTGGTTGGGCGGGTCCTGCGCCGTCTCCAGCAAGCGGTTCAGGATGTGGGAGGGGGTCGGGATGTCCGGGTCACCAATGGCGAAGGTGATGACCTCTTCGCCGCGAGCCCGCTTCTCGGCAATCTTTCGACTGATCTCCACGAACAGGTACGGCGGCAGCTTCTCGATCCGCTTGGCGAAGCGCATCCACCCTCCTCGCGCAATGCTCCTGCCACCCCGGGCGAAGCGAAGAGTCTCCTTGCGAGCTAGATTCTCCCCTGCACGCAGAATGACATGATGTGAACGGAGTCCATGCTCCTAGTGTCCTGAGTCAGAAGAAACATGCATATTCCCAGCCGCCCTTCGACAAGCTCAGGGCGAGCGGATTAGGGT
>JACQUN010000093.1 GCA_016210285.1 Chloroflexota bacterium | reverse complement strand
GCTCAGCGGCTGTGGGACCAGGCGTGGCTGCTCAACGTCGCCGACTCCTACTACGCCGAGTGGAGCCAGCTTTACCTGCGGAACTGGGCAAGTCACGAGCTGTACTATCTCATTGACCGCCAGGGGGCTTTTGCTATAGAGCACGTGTGGTTGGACAAGTAAACACAGTCAGCCGAAGGCTACATTGTTTCGTACCCGGTTACAGTAAACTCAGGGGTGAATTGAGAAACCGACTGCTCACCCCCTGGGCCGATGGCGGTCGGCGCTGTCTATCCAGATAGTGACGGGGCCGTCGTTGACCAGCTCCACCAGCATGTGCTCCTGGAACCGGCCCGTGGCTACCGTCAGGCCCGTCTCCCGGAATAGCGCGACGGCCTGCTCAAAGAGGGCCTGGGCCTCCTGGGGTGGGGCGGCATCGGTGAAGCTGGGGCGGCGCCCCCTGCGGGTGTCGGCGTAGAGGGTGAACTGGCTCACCACCAGGAGCTGCGCTCCCACCTGAATCGCAGAGAGGTTGAAGCGCCCCTGCTCGTCGGGGAAGATGCGGAGGTTGGCGGTCTTCTCCACCAGGTAGTGGGCATCCTTCAGGGTGTCGCCCTGGCCTACCCCCAAGAGCACCACAAGGCCCCGCCCGATGCTGCCGACGCACTCGTCGCCCACCGAGACCGAGGCCTTGCTGACGCGCTGGATCAGGGCACGCATGCTCAAAGTCCTTGGCTAAGCCTTGCTCTCCTCCTTGACCTGGGGCTCGGCCTTGGGCTCAGCTTTGACCTTGGGCTCAGCGGACTCAGCTTTCGGCGCGCCCTGCTCGACTTGCCGTCCTCCCCGTTGTCATGCCGGTGGGGGTCGGAGGACAAGGCGTTTCGGTGGGCATAGTCGGTGGTGTACCAGCCGCTCCCCTTGAAGATCACCCCCACCGAGTGAAAGAGACGCTGAGCTGGGCCATTGCACTGCGGGCACACGCCTGTGGAGGGAGCATCAAACCCCTGGCGCAGCTCGAAGAGATGATGGCAGTTCTGACATTCGTAGTCGTACCGAGGCACCACGCCCCTCCGCGTCACAACGAAGCAGCAGTCCCAATGGAGGGACTGCTAGACTCCAGCATAGCACGCTTCCCCGTCCGTGTCAACGGTGCGCGTTGGGTAGCGCAGCCCCGCGCGCCGCTTCGCGTGTGCCCCTACAGCGCCCGCCGGAAGGAGTAGGCGGTCTCCTGGCTGGTGATGAACTCCAGCAAGGCCGGGCGGCCCTCACCCTCCATCACCCTGCGGGCGCGCTGGAGGGCGGGGGCGATCTCCGCTGGCCGCTCCACCCGCTCGGCGTAGCCGCCCAGGGAACGGGCCAGGTCGGCGTAGTGGCCTCCCAGGTCCCTGGATTGGTAGCGCTCGTGGGAGATGCGCATGGACTGCGTCTCGATAGCCATGGAGGAGTTGTTCAGGACTATGGTGAGGATGGGGATGCGGTTCCGCACCGCCGTCTCGAAGTCCAGCCCCACCATCCCAAAGGCCGCATCCCCCATGACGTTGATAGCCAGCTTCTCAGGGGCTGCCAGCTTTGCCCCCATGATGAGGCCCAGCCCTGTGCCCAGGGAGTGGGACTTCCCCCATCCCAGGTAGCTCCGTGGGGCGGTTGCGCGATAGAAGGGCACCATCTGGTCCCGCGGGCTGCCAGAGTCGTGGGTGACGATAGCCTGACTGGGTTCCACCGTACGCATCAGCTCCCAGATGACCCGGTAGGGGTTGATGGGGACCTCATCCGCGGTGAGCCTGGGCATCCACTGGGCCAGCCACTCGTCTCTGACCTTCTTCACCTCGGCGGCCACGGCACCATCCTTCCTGCCCTTGCCGCCCAGGCGCTCCTTCACTGCCTCGATCAACTGCCGGAGCACCAGCCTGGCATCCCCCAGGATGGGGTAGTGGGCAGGGTAGCACTTGTTGAGATCCCGCTCGTCGTTCGTAGCGTGGATGAAGACCTTTCCAGGGGGGATGTTGGTGGACATGGCGTGGCGGGTGAAGCTGCAGCCGACGCCAAAGAGCACGTCTGCCCTCCGAAGGAAGTGCAGGACCGGCCCCGTGAGGACGGCGGCACCGGTGCCCAGGGACAGGGGGTGGTCCTCCGGGAAGGCGCTCTTCCCAGCCAGGGTGGTCATCACCGGGGCCTGAAGGAGCTCTGCAAGCTCCACCAGCTCTGCTGTGGCCTCGGCGTAGAGCACACCATGCCCGGCATGGATAACCGGGCTGCGGGCCTCCACCAGCGCCCTGGCCGCCTCGTCCACATCCCTGGGGTCGCCCCCAGCGCGGGCAGGCTTGATGGGCTCATAGACGAAGACCTCCTCCTTCACCTCCTCCAGGGCCACATCGGCCGGGACCTCCAGCATCACGGGGCCGGGGCGTCCCATCCGCAGGCGGCTGAAGGCGCGTCGAAGGATCTCGGGCACGCGCTCCGGGGAGTTCACCTGCTCCACCCACTTGGTCACCGTCTCATAGGAGCGAGGGGAGCTGAAGTGGGGCCAGACCCCTGCCTGACTCCGGGGATAGCCCAGGGGCAGCAACAGCACGGGCGTCGAGTCCGCATAGGCTGTGGCAACGCCGGCAAAGGCATTCTCCGTGCCTGGGCCGTACTGCATGGCGAAGACACCGATGCGCCGCCCGTTGGCCACGCGACTGAAGCCATCGGCGATGCCAACCCCCACGCGCTCCTGGCGACACACGATGGGACGCACGCCCGCCGCTGCGGCAGCCTCGATGAGCGGGGTCGTTGGAAAGCAGCTCAGGAACTCAACCCCCTCGCGCTTCAGGACCTCAACAATAGCGTCAATGGTTCGCACAGCGTACCCCCTGCCCGAGTTTTCCCGTGAGCTGCCTGGTGCAAGCATCATGTGGCAACGCCGAGATTCTTCGCGGAGCCGTGCCCCTTCCCGTATGGGAAGGGCGCCGCTCCCGGAAGAATGACCCCATACGCCCTCCCCTCGACACCGTCGCACGGTCCCAACGTCCTCATGGCTGGTGTCCGATATGTGTCCTTCCGCGCACCGGACGGACGGAGGGGAGCGCAGGGGAGCAGAAGCTTCTTCGAAGGGGGAGACATCGGGGAGGCGGGATTTGAACCCGCGGCCTCGCGGACCCGAACCGCGCGCGCTGCCGCTGCGCTACTCCCCGGCGAGATGCTGCCCTTCACAGGATCCTTCCGCGGAAGGACCGATGCATGTCCATTATACCCTAGCAGGATGAAGAAAAACCCTTTTCGGCCATCTTCCTGCCCCCCTCCTGGCCAGGAAGGGGGGGTAAATTGTATCTGGGGGCACCCCCAGACCCCCGTCAAAGGGGCTTCGCCCCTACTGATCACCCCTTTTTCAACAGCCTGCTAAAGTGGGAGCGGTTGATTCTCCGCTGCCCTCGTCCTGTTCTTGCTTCAGGCACTCGACACTCATTGACCCTGGACGGCCCCCTCCGCCCTGAGATGAGCGATCTCCTCGGCACTGTACCCCCGTTCCTGGAGGATCTCGCTGGTATGCTGGCCCAGGAGTGGCGCCTGCCGCCGCACACGGTGCCCCTCGTCCGGGTCGCCCAGACGATAGGACCAGCCCATCATCTGGACACCGCCCAGCGCAGGATGGGTTGTGCTGATGACCATCTCGTTGGCAAGGACCTGCGGGTTGTCCATCGCCTCCTCTCGCGTGACGACGGCGGCACATGGCACCCCAGCCTGCTCCAGCAAAGGCAGCCAGTGAGCCCGCGGCTGAGTGGCAAAGACGGCCTCGAACACCGGGTGCAGCCGAAGCGCGTGCTGCTCACGCCCCAGGTTGGTGGCGAAGGCCGGGTCATCCCCCAGGTGCTCCAGTCCCAGGACACGGCACAGCCCCTTCCACTGGGGGGTGGTGAGAACCACCGGGATCAGCCACCGGTCGTCAGCGCACCGATAGGGTGAAGAGGTGGCGCTGGGCATGCTTCCAGGGATGGGGGTGGAGTCATCCTGAATCCGCACCATCTGTTGCCCCTGCATGGCCAGGGCCTGCCCCAGCAGGGAGCAGTGCACTGCCTGGCCTCTCCCGGTCGCCTGACGCTGCCAGAGCGCGAGCATGATGGTGTACGCCAGCATCATGCCACAGGACATGTCCGAGACCATGACGCTATGGGTCACGGGGGTGCCGTCAGGATAGTGGCGGGTTGCCAGGATACCTGCCTGCGCCTGCAACACCAGGTCGTAGCCCGGTTTGTCAACATCTGTGCCCCGGTCGCCATAGGCGGTGATATGGGCATGGACGAGGCGGGGATTGAGGGCTGCCAGGGTGGGATAGTCAATCCCCAGGCGGGCGGCTGCCGCCGGGCGCTGATTGTGGATGAAGACGTCCGCCCACCGAGCCAGCCGGGAGAAGACCTGGCGCCCTCCCTGGGTGGTGAGGTCCAGCACGATGCCGCGCTTGTTGCGGTTGACATAGAGGAATGGCTTGCTCAGGGTCGTTCCAACGAGCTTGGGGGTCAGGTAGAGCTGGCGGCAGTTGTCACCCCCGGGCGGCTCCACCTTGATCACCTCGGCCCCCTGGTCGGCCAGGTGCATTGCAGCAGCGGGCCCAGCATAGACCTGGGCCATCTCCAGGACATTGATGCCGGTGAGGGGAAGGCTCATCGCAGACCCCCTAGCTGAGCACCATGGCGCTGGTCAACGTTGTGCGGCCCCAGCCCAGGCAGGCGCTCACTGGTGTTAGGAAGGCCACCAGCACAGCGACATAGCCATAGAGAAAGCGGGGCGCGGTGCGCGCCAGGATGGCTCCGCTTTTCACATCTACAGGACACCCTCGCCGTCCCCAGGGTGGGCCTACGCTAGCACTCACCGCTGGCCCTGTCAACAGCGGGCTCTGCTTTCACGTCGCCCCTGTCCTCAGCCACCGGTGGCCAGGGGAGGGATCGCCCTTCGCCCCTACTTGACAACAGGTGGCGAGAGCCCTACACTTCCTTTATTCCAATTCGCCCCAAACTTGGCGCGGCCACCTCGCCGCCAGACCCGTGTCCTGGATCGAGGGGGGTGGCTGTTTCGATTGGTGTCCTTGTGCTGAAGCTTAGAAGGAGGATGCCGTGAAGGGAAGGAACCTGCTTCTTTTGGGCCTGACCGTGGGTCTGGTCTTGCTGCTCCTGGGCTGCCGCGCCGCCACACCAGCGCCAACGCCGGTGCCCACCAAAGCACCTGTCCCTGCGCCTCAGGTCCAGGCGACTACGCCGCCTCCGGCTGCGCCTGCGGCGCCAGGGGTGCCGACGCCCGTCCTGATCAGGATGGCCCCCGGCACCAAGTACACCGCCCTGAGCCAACCCTACGACGACCCCACGCTCAAGTACCCCTCCACCCCGGCAAAGGACTGGGCTGCCAAAGACATCGTCCGGGGAGGGGTGCTGGTCCATGGCCTGCCCTGGACCGCCCCCAACTGGGACCCCGTCTTTGCGGTGGGGTCTGGCACGGGCTACGTGGGCAAAGCCGAGACGGTCCAGGAGCGGCTGGTCTATCTCAAGCGAGAGTCAGGCCAGGTCTCCTACGAGGAGTACTACACACCCGGTCTGGCCAAGACCTGGGAGATCTCTGCTGACATGAAGACCTGGACCTTCCGCCTGGAACAGGGGGTCAAGTTCCAGAACGTGCCCCCGGTGAACGGGCGGGAGATGACCTCGGCTGACGTCAAGTTCAGCTTTGACTACTACATGAAGCTTCCCAGCCTGCTGCAATCACAGCTTCAGGATGTTAGCTCCATAGAGACGCCCGACAAGTACACCGTGGTCATCAGGCTGAAGGTGCCCAGCGCATGGTTCCTGCTGAACGCGGGCTTCAAGGGCATGTTCATCCTCCCTCGCGAAGTGTTCGACCGGGACGGGGACTTCAAGGGGACGCTTATAGGCACCGGCCCCTTCATCATGACCAAGCACATAGAGCAGGAGGTCTTTGAGTCCAAGAAGAACCCCGACTACTGGAAGAATGGTGAGGACGGCAAGCCTCTCCCCTACCTGGATGGGTTCATAGAGCGGGTCATTCCCGACCGGGCCGCCAGGACGGCCGCTTACCGGGCGGGGCAGCTTGACGTCCCGTTTGGGATTCTCAGCACCCTGGAAGAGGCTGACAAGCTGCTTGCCACGAACCCGAAGACCAGGATTCTCCAGGTTCTCCCCGTGGAGAACACCTGGAATATCCAGTGGTGCAACACCTGTCCGCCCTTTGACAACGTGGAGTTGCGGCGGGCCCTCAGCATGGGGATCAACCGTGAGGGCATCTTGGCCAGCACGTTCCTGAATCAGGGGGTTATCGCGACATCCCTGACCTGGGTAGGCACCTTTGACCGGCCCCCTGCCTTCGCGGACATCGTGAAGCAGTGGCCCTGGTACGCCTTCAACCCGCAGAAGGCCAAGGCGGAGCTGGCGCGGCTCGGCTACTCCAAGGGCCTTGGGCCGGGGGAGATCGTCTTCTTCAACTACTCTGCCCAGGTGACCCAGATGATCGAGGTGGTAGCCCAGGACTGGACCAGCAATGGCCTCATGGAGCTCAAGCCGAAGCAGATTGACTACACCTCGGAGAGCTTCATGAACACCAGCGGCAGCTATGACGACCCCAAGGATGGCAAAGTCGGCCCTCTGAAGATGGTCTGGTCGGCGGGCCAGAACCCGGTGACCCTGTACTATGACTACCTCCACAGCAAGGGCGCCGACAACTACTACCGAATCAACGACCCCGAGATTGACAAGCTGGCAGACGAGATGAAGGTGACCCTGGACGCTGCAAGGGTCAAGGAGATCCGCCAGAAGCTCTACAACCGCGCGATGGACCAGGCCTACTTTGGGTTCCTGCCCAACTCGAACGGCTACGCTGTTCAGGCGCCGTGGGTGAAGAACCTGAGCTACCGGATGTTTCGCCAGATGGGCGAGCCCAACGCCAGCATGGGCGGGGTCTGGATGGACAGCCGGGACAAGTACAAGTAGGGGACGAGCGTCCTCACCCCTGGCCCCCCCTCTCTAAAGAAAGGCGAGGGGGAGCAAACAGGGCAGAAAACAGGAGGGGCGCCTTGTTGGGCGCCCCTCCTGTTTCTCACCGGGCCGGTGGCTTCAGGCCCTGGCCTTTGCCCCCTGCAGCACCTCGATAATCTCGTCAATGGAGCAGACAGCGCCCAGGAGGAGCTCCGCAATGCGGAGGGTGGGCTGCTGGAGGTTGGGCTCCCAGGAGGCCACACCGTCGGACAGCATCACCAGGTCGAAGTCCCGTACAGAGGCGTCGAAGCAGGTATGGAGGACACAGGCGTAGGTGATGCACCCCGCAACGATGAGGGTCTTGATCCCACGGCGCCGCAGGACGATCTCCAGGTCTGTCCCATAGAAGGCCGAGAAGCCCCGCTTCGTCAGAACGTACTCCCCCTCCGTGGGCTTCAGTTCCTCGTGGGTGTCGGCGCCCCAGCTCCCGGGGACGATGAACGGCTCCCTCCGCGTGGGGGGGGCCGCGCCGCGGGTCCCTGACCGGATCTTGTGGATCCTCTGGGGGTCATCGAAGACGGGTTCCCAGACGATCTGCGTGTGCACCACGAAGAGGCCAGCCTCCCTGGCTCCGGCCAGCAACCTCTTCTGGGCAGGGATCGCCTGCATGACCAGCTCAGGGTCCAGGCCTCTGGCCAGATAGGTGTCCCGGTTACGCCCACAAGCTCCTTCCGGATGGCAGAAGTCGTTCTGCATATCCACCATGACAAGGGCGGTCTCCCTGGGGTTCAGGGGTATATTGCTTGCAGCCATGATCTCCTCCCTTCTTTTCTGTGACCCGCCGCGCTGTTGCCACGCTTCTTAGCCCCCGTGCAAGGGGTTTCGGTGTCACCCTGAGGCCGCTGGAGGTGGCCGAAGGGTTCGGGGTGGGGAAAGAAACCCTACCTCCCCAGATTCCTCGTCGCTTCGCTCCTCAGGATGACAGGGCACCTTCTTTCCCTCCACTATCGGTATCTGCTACACACTTCCCCGCAGCCTGGGGTCCGTGATGTCCCGTATGGTGTCCCCCAGGAGGCTGATGGAGAAAACCAGGACCACGAGGAAAAGCCCGGGAACAATCGCCAGCCACGGAGCGATCTCAAAGTACTGGAGGCCGTCCACGCTGAGCATCCTTCCCCAGGAGGGCGCCGGGGGCTGAATGCCCACGCCCAGGAAGCTGAGGATCGCCTCCACGATGACCGCCACGCCCACCCACAGCGTAGCCATGACGAGAATAGTGGCGAACAAGTTGGGGAAGATGTGGCGCAGGATGATGCGCAGGTCCGAGACGCCTATGGCACGGGCCGCATCCACATACTGGTTCTGCTTGACTGAGAGGGTCTCGGCCCGGACCACCCGGGCGAAGGTCGGCCACAAGGTCACGGCGATGGCGATGATGGTGCTCTGGATGCCCGGCTTCAGGATGGAGACCAACGCCAGGGCAAGCAGGATTGTGGGGATAGAGAGGAAGGCATCAATGATGTACTGCAAGGCCATGTCCAGCCAGCGGCCCCAGTAGCCCGCGGCCAGTCCAATCAAGCTGCCTATAGCGGCGCCAAGGAAAACCGTCCCCACCCCCACAATCATCGCTATCCGGCTGCCGTGGATCATGCGGCTGAGCATGTCCCTCCCAATGGGGTCGGTGCCCAGGGGGTACCGGAGGCTGGGGGGCTGAAGGGCGTCCTTGGCGTGGTACTGGAGCGGATTGTAAGGGGCTACCACGCCTGGAAAGGCCGCCATAAAGACAAAGACCAGCACGATTACGCCGCTGACCGCCCCAACGGGGTTTTTCCGCATCGTCCGCAGGAGCCCCCGCAAAGGGCCCCAGCGGGGACGCATCAGCGGCATCCCCAAGCTCTCCACGGTGTTGCTGGTCGGTGTACGCATCAGAGCCTCCCTGGCGCCTGCGTCCCATCCCTACTGGTACCGGATCCGGGGGTCCAGCCAGCCATAGGTGAGGTCAGTCAGAAGATTGGCTATCATGATGACGGTGGAGAGGAACATCAGGTTCCCCTGGATCTGGGGGTAGTCCCGGAACTGGATGGCCCAGAGGGTCAGGCGCCCCATGCCGGGGAGGGAGAAGATGTGCTCGATCACCACCGTCCCCCCGAGCAGCCGACCCGCAGTGATTCCGCTCAGGGTGACCACAGGGATCAGGGCGTTCTTGAGAGCGTGGCGGACGATTACCTGCCGCTCCCTGAGCCCCTTGGCCCAGGCGGTGCGCACGTAGTCCTGCCGGATGACCTCCAGGAGGGAGGAGCGGGTAAACCGGGCAATCTCGGCTGTAAGGATATAGCCGAGAACCAGGGCTGGCAGGGAAAAGGTCTTCAGGTTCTTGACCGGGTCCTCGAAAATGCTGACGTAACTGATGGGAGGCAGCCAGTGAAAGTAAACGGAGAGGATGAAGATGAGGACAATTCCTGTCCAGAACACGGGCACCGACATGGCGAAAAGGGACACGAAGCGAGCCAGGTAGTCCACCACCGAGTTGCGCCGCACCGCCGAAATCACCCCAAGGGGGATGCCCGCCGAAAAGGAGATGAGGAGGGAAAGGACCATGAGCTCCGCGCTGATGGGCAGAGCGTCGAGGATCCGGTGCACCACGGTCTCCGGCTTCCAGAGGGACTTGCCCATGTCGCCGTGCAGCGCGCCCCACAGCCAGCTCCCGTACTGGACGAAAAAGGGCCTGTCAAGCCCCAAGACCTTCCGGAACTTGTCCAAGTCAGTGTGGCCGAGGCCCACCGTCCCCACCTCGCCGAGCATGCTGATGACGGTGTCCCCAGGCAGCAGCCGGGGCAGGGAGAAGATCATGAGGCTCACCAGGACCAGGACAGGGAGCATGTAGATGAGCTTGCGGATGGCGTATTTATGCATTGCAGCCTCTCCTCACGCAGGTGGCTGGCAAATCCTAGTATAGCACCCGCTCAGCTACCAGCGATTCGTTCCCCTCCACGGGCATGCCCAGCAGCTCGTTCAGCACACAAGCCGTATGCTCCCCGAACAGGGGGGCGTGTCGGTAGCGTGCTGGAGGAAGCGTGCTGATCTTCCAGGGTATGCCGGGCGTCGGGTGCTCCCCGTCCTCCGGATGGGTGATGGGGACGATGAAATCCCTGGCCCTGAGGTGAGGGTCCTCCAGGATTTCCTTGGGGGTGAAGCATGGCCCTGCGGGCACGCCTGCGCCCTGGAGGGTCTCCATCGCCTCCCTTGAGGTGCGCTCCCTGGTCCACAGGGTGATGAGGCCATCCAGCTCTTCCTGGTGGCGGTGGCGCTCCAGAGGCCCCGCAAAGCGGGGGTCCTCCCGCCACTCCGGGCAACCGGTGGCGTGGCACAGGGCGCGCCACTCCTCGTCCGAGGACACCGAGATGGCGATCCAGGCATCTTCCCCCTGGCACCGGTAGACCCCGTGGGGGACCTTCACGTTGTCCCGGTTGCCCACCCGCTGCGGCTCCCGTCCGTTCAGGGAGTAGTCAGCCATGGCTTCTGGGATAAGGGTCATCATCCCTTCCGCCATGGCCTCGTCAATGTACTGGCCTCTCCCCGTCCGAGCGCGGTGGAAAAGGGCCTGGAGGACCGCCAGGGCGGCCCAGGTGCCGTTGTAGAAATCGGGAAGGAAGGACCCCATGATGCGAGGGTGCCCGCCGGGGTAGCCGGTAACGGCGCCGAGGCCGCTCCCCGCGTTGGCGGCACTGTGCAGGCCCACAAAATGCTTCCAGGGCCCGGACCGACCGAAGGCGCCCAGAGACGTCATGATGATGTCAGGCCGAAGCTTCCGAAGCTCGCTGTACCCAAGGCCCAGCCTCTCCATGGTCCCGGTGGCGAAGTTGTCCACCACCACATCGCTGATGGTGATGATCTCCTTGGTGATGGCCAGCCCCTGGGGCGTGGCCAGGTTCAGGCTCAAGCTCAGCTTGTTGCGGTTGAGGCAGTTGAAGCCTGCGGAGCGGTTCAGACCCATCTGCTCCCCGCTCGCCGGCCCCATGCGCCGCGTGGTCAGATTCCGCTGGCTTTCGATGAGGACCACCTCGGCGCCCATGGAGGCCATCCACATGGTGCCGAAGGGGATAGCAATCACCTGCCCAAAGTCAACAACCCGTACGTTGTGCAGCGGGAGCCTGCCCCCGTCCACGGTCACCTCCCTAGATAACCCCCATGCCTCGTAGCCGCACCAGCTCCTCCCTGCTGTAGCCGAGCCTCTCACAGAGGACCTCTTCTGTATGCTCCCCCAGGCGAGGGGCGGGCCTGAAGGGATGCTTGGGGAGCTCTGCGGTGTGATAGGGCAGCCCGGGAAGCGTCACGGTCTTGCCCCCGTCCACGGGGAACTCCCGCAGGGTGCCCCGAGCCCTGAAGTGTTCCGACGCCACCGTCTGGGCAATGGTGTAGGTTGGGAAGCACGGGATGCCTCTGGCCTGAGCCAGGCGGCCGATCTCCTCCCCGGTGTGGGCCATGGTCCACTCCAGAAGGAGGGGGAGAAGGGCATCCCAGTATTGGCCCCGCTTCACGCTGTCGCTGAACAGCTCCGTCTGAGCCCACTCGGGATTCCCCATCACCTCCACGAACCGCTGCCAGTGGTTGTCCTGAGAGGCGACGATGACCACGTACCCGTCCTTGCACGGCACGTAGGTGTTGGGCGCACGGGAGAAGGTGGCCGGCGGGTGCCGCCCCAGGGCAAAGCCCAGGTGCGTGTACCCGGCGATATTCCACGTCATAAAAGAAGCCACCACCTCAAACTGAGAGACATCTACGAGGCTCCCCTCACCGGTCTCCTCCCGTTGCAGGAGCGCCAGCATCGTGGCCACCGCTCCCGTAAGCCCGGAGATATAGTCAGAGGTATGGGTGTTGGCTCGCAGGGGGTACTCACGCTCATTGTCTGTGGCGTAGTCCGGGACACCCGGGGTGCAGTGCGCCATGCCACCCATGCTGTAGGTGACAAGGTCGTCCCCCTTCAGGTCCCGATAGGGCCCAGTCAGCCCGAAGGGGGTGATGGAGGTGGCAATCAAGCGGGGGTTGACGCGTTGGAGGGTAGCGTAGTCCAGACCCAGGGATTCCACAAGCTTCGGGGGGTAGTTCTCGATGAAGATGTCTGCCTGGGCCAGGAGCTTCAACAGGATGGCCTTCCCGGCCTGTGTGCTCGGGTCCAGCGTGATGCTCTGCTTGTTGGTGTTGAGGTACATGAAAAGGCCGCTGGCGTTGTAGTTGGGCACGTCGTCCGGGAAAGGGCCTCGCCGTCTGGCCTCATCGCCACATCCGGGTGGTTCGACCTTCAGGACCTCGGCGCCGGCGTCGGCCAGCAACCTGGCGCAGAAGGGCCCAGAGACGAAATTGGCATACTCAAGCACCTTGATGCCACCAAGCACTCCACCCTCCCCTTGGGTCTCCTGGAAACCGGCTAGCGGCGCCGCCTTCGGAGGGGCACCATCACCGTGGCGGAGCCCACTGCGCTCTTCTCTCCCTTCGAGTTCTCCAGCCACAGCTCGAGGTCAACCAGCCCCTGCCTTCCCTCCACGTACTTCCTCACCACTTTGCCCCTGGCAGTAATGGTCACCCCTACCTCGTCCATGCCCCGATATGAGGCGCCCAGTTTCTTGACGAAGCCCGAGGGGCCAATCCAGTCGGTGACCAGGTGCCCCAGGAAGGCGAGCTTGGCCTGCCCGTGGAGGATGATGTCGGGAAGGCCGCCCTCCTTCTTGGCGTACTCACGATCGTGGTGGATCTTGGCGTAGTCGCCGCTTGCCCCGGCAAACTTCACCAGATCTGTGACCGTGAGGGGGCCTTTGGCCTTGGGCGGGAGCTCTGCCCCCTCCACCACATCCTCATAGAACAGATGCGTCGTAGCCATTCCTATCCTCTCCCCTGAAACGTCTTCGAGACTCGGCTGGCGCGCCTCAGCTCGTGGGATACCGGATGCCGGTGGACCGCTGCTTGGCCACCAGTCGTCCCTTCTGGTCGGTGTAGGTCATCTCAGTGACGACGAAGAGCATGGGCCACTGGCGTCCCTGGCGCTCAAAGATGTCCACAATCTTCGCCGTGCCCGTGATGACATCCCCGGGCCGGAGGGGGCGGAAGAACTCGAACTCGTTGCCCCCGTTCAGCCCCCCTTTCAGTTGGGGAGGGATAGGCAGCTCCACACGTGCATATCCCACCTCCCGGAGGCAGTGATAGAACGAGGGGGGCGCAACGACACCGCGGTAGCGGGTCTTCCTGGCGAACTGGGGGTCCCGCCACAGAAGGTTGGGGTCCTGGATGGCATCAGCAAAACGGCGGATGTGGCCTGCCTCCACCGCTTCCTTCCCCAGGGGGAAGGTCTTGCCGATGTACTGCCGGAGCTCCGGGGTCACCAGAGACTGGCGCTTCTCTGCCACGCTTCCTCCTATGCTGGTGCTTCATCCCTATTGGGGCTATCAGCGCGCTTCCGGAACAGGGGCGAAAACCGGCAGGGTGACCTCCTCGTTCACGTCCACGAAGGTCACCTGCACGGGCATGCCCACATACAGGGACTCGGGCGGGCACTGGAGCACGTGGCCGAGCACCCGCAGCCCTGCCTGCTCCTCCAACTCGATGAGAGAGAGGTTGTACGGCACCTGCTCCTGGAGCGCAGGGTGCACCGGATGGTACGCCACAACGTAGGAGTAGATCCGCCCCCGGCCCGAGACCCGAGCCCAATCGTACTGGAGGGAATGGCAGTGGGGGCACATGGGATAAGGCAGGTGTCGGAGCTTCTTGCACTGGAGGCACCGCTGGATACACAGTTCGTGGCGCTTGGCCCCCTCCCAGTAGCCCTTGGCGTAGTCCAGCGAGGTATCAGGGAGAGGGAGGCCCTTCAGCGGCCCGGTCATGGGCTTTCCGGTCGCTGAGGCGGACTGCTGGAGAGTGGCCTGGGCCTTTTGCTGCTGGGTCATCGGCTACCTCACTTCCTCAAGAGGACGGCAGCACTGAGCTGGGCTGTGGTGCTGCCAGAGAGAACCACTTCGACCTTCTTCTTGGGTGGCTGCGAGGTGGAGGTTCCCCGGAGGAGACGCACCGCCTCCGCAACATGGGTCAGGCCGTGGATATAGGCCTCCGAGTGGTTGCCGCCGTGGGTGTTGATGGGGAGCTCGCCGTCAAAGGAGATGCGCTGCCCGCCCTCCACGAAGTCCTTGCCCTCCCCTGGCTTCACAAAGCCGTAGGCCTCCAGGGCGAAGATGATGAAGGGGGTGAAGTGGTCATACTCCAGGAACACATCCACATCCCTGGGCGTAAGCCCGGACCGCTCCCAGATAAGCCGCCCGGTCTCCGCAGCCTCGGAGACCGAGATGTCGGGGCGGTAGACCATGCCGTCGTTGAAGGGCCCCGAGGCCTGGGCGGCGGCCACCACATAGACCGGCGGCTGCCTCAGGGCCTTTGCCCGTTCAGGGGAGGTGACCAGGATGGCCACCGCCCCATCGTTCTCCAGGCAAAAGTCCAGCCGCCGCAAGGGGTAGGTGATGTAGGGCGAACTCTGGTGCTCTTCGATGGTGATGGGGGTCCGCATGATGGCGTTGGGGTTCCGAGAGGCGTGCTTGCGCAAGGTGACCGCGACCCATCCGAAGTGGCGGCTGGTGGTGCCGTACTGGTGCATGTGGCGGGCGGCGAACATCCCGAAGGAGTGGGCCGGCGCCATGAGCCCGTAGGGCGCATGAAAGGCTGACGCCCCCGCCGCCCGGTCACCCCCGCGCCCCTGCCCCAGCCGCCGGCCTGAACGGCCGTTCATGGCGCGGAAACAGATGACATTGTTGGCATACCCCGCAGCCACGGCGGCAACCGCATGGGCGATGGTGGCGTTGGCGGCGCCTCCCCCGTAAGAGATGCTTTCCCAGTGCCGCAGGGTCTTGAGGCCCAGGGCGCTGACCAGCATGGTCTCGGTGTTGGAGTCCATATCGTAGCGGACCAGGCCGTCAATCTCGTTGACCGGGAGCCCTGCGTCGTCGCACGCCGCCTTGATAGCTTCGCAGGCGAGCTGAAGCTCGCTCCGCCCGGAGTTGCGGGAGAACTCCGTCTGGCCAATACCCACCAGGCACGCCTTGTCGCGGATATTGTTCATGCCACCTCCAAGCGCTGGCGTTGCCTTTCTCTTCCCCCTGAAAGAGGGGGACACCCTGGTCACGAATGGGGTGGCTCAGCATTCATAGGCAATCGCAACCCTGAACCACCCCGACAAACCGAGAGGAACCGGGGTCGCCACGAGGGCAGTCGTAAAGCGCAGGGACCTGGCGTCTGTTGCCCCTGGCCTGCCTCTGCCTACTTGTACTTGCCTCTGTCGTCCAGCCAGACCTCGCGCAGGTGGTAGCGCCACTGGCCGTACCCGCGCCAGATGTTCTTCACGTAGTTCTTGACCCACGGCTGCGACACCTCGAAGGCGAAGGAGCCGCCAGTGGAGTTGCGGTAGGCCTGGTCCACCACCCGCTCGTACACCAGCTTGCTCAGGCGCTTCTGCTCCTTGGGGTCGAAGGTTGCTTTCAACTGGGCCAGCCACTGGTCAATCTGGGCGTCCTGGACCCGGTAGTTGTTCAGGGAGGACTTGCTCTGGTACTGGGCCAGGAAGGCAGTTACCGGGGCCGCCTCGCCGATGACCCACTCCGAAAGGAAGGGGGCAAGCTGGCCTGGCGGGGTCTTGTCAGCCCAGTTGCCGGTGTTGTTGTAGGAGGCGTGGGTGGCGTAGTCCTGCTCCACCAGCTTCAGGTTGATGATGCCCTGCTCCTTGTACTGCTGGGCCGTCATCTCGACCTGACGGAACTGGTCCAGGCCGTACACGTAGTATCCCAGCTCGGTGCTACCCAGACCGTTGGGAAAGCCCGCTTCGGCCAGGAGCTTCTTGGCCTCCTGGGGGTTGTACTTGTACCACGGCGACATGGTCCGCAGGTCCACGGGCGCGTCAAAGGCGTGGGACCAGGCCACGTCCAGCATGAAGAAGCCAGCACCCTTGAAGATCACCTGGTCAAGCTGGTCCCGGTTCATGGCCATGGTCAGGGCCCGCCGCACCCGGACGTCCGTGAAGGGCGGCTTGGTGTTGTCCCACTGGACGGCGTAGGTGGAGAGGGAAGGCATCCACTGCTGGATTACCAGCTTCGGATTGGTCCTCTTCATCTCCTGGATGTCGTCAAGGTTTGACCACGCACCCGTAGCGATCATCTCAACGCGCTCTGCCCGCAGGGCTGCCTTCCGGGTGGCCACGTCCGGGATAATGCGGGTGAGGATACCGTCCAGGTAGGGCAGGGGCTTGCCGTCCAGCCCCGTGTCCCAGTAGTTGGGGTTCCGCTCCACCTCCCAGATCTCATCCCGGATGTGCTTCTTGAGGACGAAGGGGCCAGTGCCCACCAGGGTCTTCTTGAAGTCCCCGTCCTGGTCCATGACCTCCTTGGCCAGGATAAACATCCCCTGCCACCCTGTGGCCTCGATGAAGGAGGAGTCGGCTTCGTTGAGACGGAAGACCACGGTGTACTTGTCCGGCGTCTCGACGCGGTCCAGGGAACCCAACAGACCCTTGTTCAGGCCCTCCTTCATGTACTGCTCGTAGCTGAACTTGACGTCCGTCGATGTTAGCTCTCTGCCGTTGACAGGGGGGACGTTCTGCCACCGGACGTTCTTGCGCAGATAGTAGACAACGGTCTTGCCCCCGTCCTTGATCTCCCACCGCTCTGCCAGGTTGGGGACGAACTCCTCCTTGTACGGGTCATAGTCCTGGTTGCGGTTCGCCCTGAGCAGGCGCTCCAGGACGGGCTCCACCTTGTTCATCATCCCGCTTCCCTGGAAGACGCGGGGGTCAAAGTGGGGGGCCACCCAGCTCTCCCCAGTAACCACCACTCCCCCTCGACGGATGTCTGAGACCTTCCAGTCCTTGGGTGGAACAGCAGCGAACTTCAGCGACGGGTGCTCTATGGGGTGTCCCAGAGCAGTCCGCCCTATCACCAGCGGGAGAGCGGCGATAGGGGTGATGGCCGGCGCCGGAGACGGGGCTGCTCGTGGGGGGGCAGGCGCAGTTGTTGCCTGGGCTGCCGGAGCCGCTGGGGCTTGGGCCGCTGGGGCGGCGGGCGCCTGCGCCGCCGGCGCTGCCTGTGTCTTCTCAGTGGGAGCAGGGGCGCCACGGCAGCTTGCCACTGCCAGGAGCACAACCAGAAGAACCGCAAGAGACCACGCCCTAGGGAACGTCACAAGCCACCTCCTCTTTTCCATCCATCGCCGTGAACCCTCTGGCGCCCACCACACCTGTGCCCCCGGCATAGGGCATGGTGCGAACGCCGGGAATGGGCCACCTGCATCAGGGACGCAAGAGAATCACTAGGGATTCCCACGAGTGTACGCATACAGATAGAGCTTGTCAAGATGAGGCAGCAGAGCCACAGGGTCTTTCGGTTCTGCTGGCAGTGTCGCACTTGTCATTCTGAGGAGCGGAGCGACGAAGAATCTGGTGGGGCGGGGTTTCTTCCCCCACCCCAGACCCTTCGCTTTGCTCAGGGTGACAACCGAAAGACCCTGGCGGATCCATTGCCTCTCCCTTAGCGGAGGTTCCGCTGCAGGCGCTCGATGCTCTCAATTGCGTCGTTCACCAGCTCCGTGAAGATCTCGCGCGCAGGCCGGCATTTCGCCAGCATCCCTCCGACCTGGCCTGCAGGGTTATAAAGCATCTCTGTTCGGCCAGCCGCTTTCAGCGCTGCGTTGAGGGGCGCCTGCACGATCCCCTGGAGCGGCATGGGCAGGGACTCCAGACCGGACTTCGCCCAGGCCTCCTTGATGGCATTGTGGAAGCCCCGGTTCTGCTTGCCAGTGGAAAACTTGCTCACGGTGAAATCCTCGGAGCGAGCCCCCAGGATCTGCTGCTGGTGCTCCGGGCGGATGCCGGTCTCCTCCGCGGTGAGGAATAGGGTGCCTGCCCAGACCCCCTGGGCGCCCAGGGCGAGCGCCGCCGCCACATGACGCCCGCTCCCGATCCCGCCCGCCGCCAGCACCGGACGCGGCGCCACCGCATCCACGACCTGGGGCACGAGGACAAAGGTGGCGATGTTCCCCGTGTGGCCACCCGCTTCAGTCCCCTGGGCAGCAATGATGTCCACACCGGCAGCTACGTGCCGGCGGGCATGGCGCACGGCTCCTGCCATCCCGATCACCTTCATCCCCTGCTTGCGCGCCCGCTCCGTCATGATGGCCGGGTCGCCCAGGGCTGCGGCGAAGACCGGGACCTTGTGGTCAAAAATGACATCAAGTTTCTTGTTGGTCTGCTCAATGGAGGCCACTGCCATGTCCTCGAAGTCGACCTCGGGGAGGTTGAAGTCCCTGAGCAGTTGCCTCACAAAAGCGACATGCCGCGGATGGCTCCGCTCGAGATCGCGAAAGACCTCGTGGGTGCTCTTCACGCCCACCTCTGCCATCGTCGCAGGCAACAGGAGGTCGACACCGAAGGGCTTGCCCCCCACGAGTCTCTTTACCTCCCGGATCGCCCGATCCAGATCATCAACGTTTCCAGGCCCGCCCTTATCTCCCATCACGCCCAGCCCCCCCAAGTTCGTGACGGCAGCCACGAGCCTGGGAGGTGTCGCGTCGCCGCCCATCCCGGCCAGAAGGATCGGATACTCGATTCCCAGCATGTCACACAGCGGCGTCCGCAACTTCCTGGTCGTCTGCCTAGCCATTCTCGTCTCCTCTTCGCCGTACTTCGCGACGGTTTTTGCTCTCTACAGCCTGGAAGCGCCGCCTCCTCAAGGACCCCCGGGTCCAGCTTCCCAGGACGCGGACGCCGCGTCCTCGCCCGTCGCCTTGACGCCAGCTAACCAGGATTTCCTGGACAGCAACTTGAGGTAGTGGCATGGCCGGGCTCCACCGTCCTCTGCGGAAATCTTAGGCTTCTGTTCTCTTGGCTGTCAAGTTTCTCATGAAGTAGGGCTTCGCCACCCCCACATGAAAATGGGGTTGGGC
>JACQUN010000092.1 GCA_016210285.1 Chloroflexota bacterium | reverse complement strand
GTGCAGCGTAGCCTCCAGCTCAGTGGCGAGGTGTCCAGCACCCTCTCGGTCGGCCTTGTTGACGACGAAGATGTCGGCGATCTCCAGGAGGCCAGCCTTCATGGTCTGGATGGCATCCCCGGCCTCTGGCACCAGCACTACCACGACGGTGTCAGCGACGCGCAAGACCTCCAGCTCCGTCTGCCCCACCCCGACCGTCTCGATCAGGATGATGTCTTTGCCTGCGGCATCCAGCACCTTGGCAGCCCCGCTGGTCATGCGGGGTAGGCCTCCTGCCGCGCCACGGGTCGCCATGCTGCGAATAAAGACCCCGGGGTCCAGGTAGTGCTGCTGCATGCGGATGCGGTCGCCCAGGAAGGCGCCGCCGCTGAAAGGGCTGGTGGGGTCCACAGCCAGGATGCCTACCGCAAGGGCTTCCCTCCGATAGAGGCGGGTAAGGTGGTCCACCAGGGTGCTCTTCCCTGCGCCAGGCGGCCCCGTGATGCCGATGACGTAGGCCCTGCCGGTGTGGGGGTGAATGGCCTCCAGGACCCGGGCAGCTTCCTGGCCTCCCCGCTCGATGAGGGTGATGAGGCGGGCCAGGGCCCGCCGGTCGCCGGAGCGGGTTTGCTGGACCAACTCCTGGAGCAAGGGGCTCTCCTCTCATGTTTGAGGGTAGCAATGCCCCGAAACAGAGTCAAGGCGAAGGGTCTCATCTCCTGGGCTCTACGTCTGCCGGAGAAAGGGCGAGCGCCATGGCGCATGGCCCAGGGGGCATCTCTAGGCCACCACGGAGTAGCCTCCGTCCACGACGATGACCTGCCCGCGAATCATGTCGGCGGCGTCGCTGCAGAGGAAGGCTACCACCCGGGCGATGTCCTGCGGGGTGACCATGCGGCCCGCAGGGGTCTTTTCCTGCGCGGCGCGGAGCATCTCCTGCCAGTTAGGGAAGTGGCGAAGGGCATCGGTATCCACGTAGCCGCCAGCCACGGCGTTGACGCTGATGCCCCGAGGGGCCAGCTCCACGGCCAGATAGCGGGTCAGGGCCTCCAGGCCCGCTTTGGAGACGCCCACCGCCAGGTAGAAGGGCAGGACCCGCTGGGAGCCCAGGCTCGTGATGTTGATCACCTTGCCTCTCCGAGGCATCAGCCGCACCACCTCCTTCACACACTCCCAGGGGGCCCGCGTGTTGATGTCCAGGGTCCAGTCCCAGTGGCGCTCCTCAGTTTCCAGGGCGGTGCGCTGCACCCCGGATGCAGCGTTGTTCACCAGGATGTCCACCCTGCCGAACTCCCCCTCAACCGTCTGGAACAGCTTGTGGATCTGCTCACTGTCGCCTAGATGTGCCCGCACCCGCAGACAGCGGACTCCCAGCGCCTCCACCGCCTCCTGGGTCGCCCGAGCCTCCTCGTGGCTGCGCAGGTAGTTGAAGGCGATGTGGGCGCCTCGCCCGGCCAGCTCCAGCGCGATGACCTTCCCGATGCCCCGTGAACCGCCGGTGACCACGGCAACCTTTTCTTGAAACTCCACACCCTTGCCTGCCTTTAGGGGGAACCCGGCTCCGCCTCTTGCGTCATTCTGAACGCAGTGAAGAGTCCTGGAGAGCTTCGACCCTTCGGGGAGCCTGTCCTGAGCTCGCCGAAGGGCTAAGGGTGACAGGCGCAGCGTAGGAAGGGCTCTGCCACTCCCTTCGACTGCATCAGGCGGCTACATCAGGACGAGCCCGCCGTCCACGCTGATGACCTGCCCCGTGATGTAGGAGGCCTCCTCGCTGACCAGGAAAGCGACCAGGGCGGCCACCTCCTCCGAGCTTCCGAAACGCTGAAGGGGGATGCGGGCCAGGATTCGCTCCTTCAGACTCTGGGGTAACTCCTCCACGATCTCCGTGCTCACATAGCCAGGGGTCACGCAGTTCACCGTCACCTTGCGGGACGCCACCTCTTTCGCTACGCTGCGGGTGAACCCGATGAGGCCCGCCTTGGCAGCGGCGTAGTTGGCCTGCCCAGGGTTCCCCGAAATCCCCACGACCGAGGAGATGGTGATGACCCGCCCCCAGCGGCGTTGCAGCATGCCCCGCAACGCTGCACGGGTGCAGACGTATGCCCCCCGGAGGCTGGTGTTGACTACCGCATCCCAGTCTGCCTCCGCCATCCGGACCAGCAACGAGTCCTTGATAATGCCGGCGTTGTTGACCAGGATGTCCACGCGCCCAAGGGCTCCCAGCACCGTTTTGAACATGGCCTGTACCTCTGTGGCGCTGGCCGCGTCAGCTTGAACCGCCAGGGCTTCCCCTCCCTGGGCCTGGATGGTCTCCACCACCTCCCTGGCAGCCTCCTGGTGAACGAGGTAGTTTACAGCAAGCTGGGCACCCTCAGCCGCCAGCCGTAGGGCAATGGCCCTGCCGATGCCACGGGACCCCCCGGTCACCAGGGCAACTCGGCCTTTGAAGCGTAGCGGAGGTTGCATCAGGCCTGGACTTTCTCTCGCAGGCGGGCCAGCTCGTCCCGAAGGCCCTGCACAAACCCTATGGCTATGGCCCGTCGTGCGGTCCCGATAGCGTTGGCAATGGCCGGTGCGCGGGCACGGCCGTGGCCGATCACCGCTACACCGTTTATCCCAAGGAGTGGGCCGCCTCCCGCCTGCTCCACGACGTTGGTCAGGTCGTAGATCTCCTGGGCAAAAGACTCAGCACCGGGCACGCTCGACCTGCCGCGGAGGTGCTGCGCCAGCGAGGCCCCCAGCCCTTCCGCGAACTTCATTAGCACGTTTCCCACAAACCCGTCGCAGACCACCACCTCAGCCTTCCCTGCGGGGAGGTCATGCCCCTCGACGTTGCCAATGAAGTTCAGCCCGCTGCGGCGGAAGAGCTCGAAGGTCTCCCGGACCTGGCGATTGCCCTTCCCCTCCTCGGCGCCGACGCTGAGGAGGGCCACGCGAGGCTGCGGGACCTCCAGCAGCGTCCTGGCAAAGACGGCGCCCAGGGCGCCGAAGCTGACCAGGACGCCAGGGCGGCAGTCCACGTTGCTTCCCAGGTCAACGATGACGGTCTTTGGGGCTACCCCCAGGATGGGACCCCCCAGGGCAGGCCGCTCGATGCCTTCCAGGAGACCCAGGAGCAGGGTAGCAACCGTCATGGCTGCCCCCGTGGAGCCCATAGTCACAAAGGCGTCCGCCTGGCCGGCCTTGACCAGCCCGGCGGCGACGGCAACGGAGGCTCGTGGCTTCTGCCGCAGCCCCTGCACCGGCGAGTCGGTTTCGGTGATTATGCCCTCGGACGGCACCACCTTGAGGGTGAGCCCCCTGGGGGAATGACGCCGGAGCGGCTCCTCAAGCGCCTTGGGGTCCCCCACCAGAAGGATGTCCACCTCCCCCGTGGTGGCGGCAGCAATGGCCCCCTTCACGGGCTCTTCAGGCGCGTGGTCACCCCCCATAGCATCCAGGGCCACCCGGACCCGCCGTCCGGCAGTGCTGCTCATGGTTCTTTCCCTCCCAAGAATGACCCTGGCAAGGTCATTTCGGCCTCGCCAGTCATCACGTCTTCGCCACGCCCATTGCGGCACCCAACGGTGCAGGCTACGTTTAGCGTGGCCGCCTCTTCCTTGACGTCCTTGATCGTTCCATAGGCCGTAACGGTTTCGCCGGGGAACACCACTCCCTTGAACCGCACCTTGAGCCTGCCACTCTCCAGCCAAGGGAGCCCGAAGGCCTGCGTCAGCATCTCGGAAATGAACGCCAGGACCAGCATCCCGTGGGCTACGGTGCGCCCGTGAGGCGTGCCTTGTGCAAAGGCTGGGTCCAGATGGATAGGGTTGAAGTCACCCGAAGCCTCGGCGTAGCGTCGAACCTGCTCCTGCGTCACCAACTTCGCTACCGTGGGGAGCCCTTCACCTGGGTGCATGGGCTAGCGGCGCTCCCCAGGGACGATGATGGTGCTGCGCCCGTGGAGGACAGGTTCGCCGCCTTCATCCCGGACATCCAGGTCAATTGCCAGGAAACGCGACCCTGCGCGCGTGCTGTTGTGGGCCACCTGTGCCTGGCAGGTGATGCGCTGCCCTGTGCGCATCGCCCTGAGAAACTGGAGCTCCTGGCCCCCATGCATCGTTCCCGGAGGAAGGGTGACGACCTCCAGGATGCTTCGCAGTGCCAGGGCCGCCAGGGCGGTGGGCGGGACCAGGTCACTCTCCTGGTACAGGGTTGAGCCGTCTCCCACCGCTGCGACGTAGGCTTGCACCACGTCCCTGGCCAAAACATAGGTGGAGGATGGCATCTTGTGTCCTGGCGGGAGCCGGCTGATGTCAACGCGTGGCGCCTGCATTCCCCTCACACTTGTCCTGGGCGATCCCTGAAGATGGATTGATTATACGAGCCACCCCTCCGGGAAATCAAGGAAAGCCCTGTGGGCGCTAGCCGGGCTGCAATCTGGTGAACTTGACCGGCTCCGTCCAAACCCGAGGTGCATCGCCCTCGGAGCGTTGGAGGGTGACGTTGCAGAGCCACTCCCTGTCGTTGCGCTGCGGGTAGTCGCTGCGGTAGTGGGAGCCCCTGGACTCGGTGCGGGTCAGGGCGCTCAGCGCGGTCAGCTTCGCAACCGTGAGGATGCTCCTCACGTTCAGCCACTCCTGCCACGCCAGGTTATACTCCGGCAGGGGGAGCACCGAGGCCCGCCCCGCCCGTTCCGCCAGGGATTCCAGGGCGGCCAAGGCGTCCTGGATATCCCCACCGTGCCGCACCAGCCCGACCTTATCCCACATCAGGCGCTCAATCTCTTTTCGGATGGCGTGGATGTCCTCTCGTCCGCTCTGGCCTATCGGCTGCAAGGCTTCGACGATAGCATCCTCCGCCTGGGCATCGCGGACTGCTGGCTGGGGCCTGCGTGTCACGAACTCGGCCATGGCATCCCCGGCCCGGGCTCCGAAAACCGTGGACTCGGCGACGCCGTTGCCTCCCAGGCGGTTGGCCCCGTGGACGCCAGCAGCATCCTCTCCCGCCACGAAGAGCCCCTCCAGGTTGGTATGGCACCAGACGTCAATGCGGGCTCCCCCCATGTGGAAGTGGGCGCTCGGCGACACCTTGACGGGCTCCCTGGCCAGGTCGAAGCCTATCTCGCGGCAGCGTTCCACCATACCGGGGAAGGCTCGCTCCACATACTCCGCTCCGAGATGCGAGACGTCAAGGAGCACAGCGCCGTCCGGGGTGCCCCGCCCTGCCTGGATCTCCATGTATCCCGCTCGCGCCACCACGTCCCGCGTGGAACGCTCCATCCGCTCCGGGTCATAGCGGGCCATGAAGCGCTCGCCCAGGGCGTTGGTGAGGCGGCCCCCGGCGCCGCGCAGCCCCTCCTCTAGCACCGAACCGGTGAGGATGGAGTTGCCGGCGATGAGACCTGTGGGGTGGAACTGGTACATCTCCATATCCTGCATGACGCATCCGGCCCGGTAGCACATGGCCATCCCATCGCCCGCCTTCTCCAGTGAAGGAGCTGCGATGCGGTACATGCGAGCGCCACCGCCTGTCGCCACCAGGGTGGCCTTGGCGCTGACCGCCAGGAAGCGGCCGGTGCGCACGTCCAGGAGCAGGGCCCCGGTGACAGTGCCGTCGCCGTCCGTGAATAGCTCAAGACCACGGTGCTCGTCCAGGAGGATGATGTCCGTGGCGAAGAGGTTGTCCTTGAGCCGTGTCATGATCTCGATGCCGGTGAGGTCGCCACGGTGGACCGTGCGGTCGAAGGACTGCCCTGCGAAGGGTTTCTGATAGACGTTGCCGTCAGGGGTGCGGTCGAAGAAGCAGCCGCGGCGCTCCAGCTCCCGGATGAGACCGGGGGCATCGCTGACCAGGGCCCAGGCCAGCTCCTGGTTGTTGATGAAGCCTCCGCCCTTGATAGTGTCCTGGAGGTGGAGGTCCAAGGAGTCCCGGGGGTCCAGGACGGCGTTGTACCCCCCCTGGACCATCCGGGTGCACCCGCTCTGGCCGAGGAGACCCTTGGCGGCGATGGCGATGCGAAGCCTGGGGTTCTTCTCCCAGGCGTGGAGGGCGGCCATCAGCCCGGCGCCCCCGCCGCCCAGGATCAGGAGATCCACCGCAAGCTCGTCATACATAGCCTTGTCTCCTGCGCCCAAGCGAACCCTGGGGGAGTCGCCCCTTCACGGGTCCCAGGGTGGGGGGGTAGGCTATTCCCTGGGCGCCAGACCGATGAGGCGCTTCAGGTTATGGGCTATCACTCGGCGTTTCAGCCGCTGGATGGCGAGGGTGGGCGAGATGCCTTTGGGGCAGACGGCGGTGCACTGGAACAGGCTGTGGCACCGCCACAGGCCCTCCTCGCTGGCGATGACCCGGAGACGCTGGGTGTGGGCTCCATCCCGGCTGTCCGCGACCAGGACGTAGGCGCGGTTCAGGGCAGCCGGCCCCAGGAAGCCGCCGTCCATGCCCGCCACAGTGCAAGCGGAGTAGCACAGCCCGCAGGCGATGCACTCCCGCTGAGGGTCTATCGCCGTGCGCTCCCTGGACGTGGGCGGGATGGTCGTCAGGTCTTGATAGCCTTCTCTTGGCACGAGATACGGGACTACCTTCCGCTGCTTGGCGGAGAAGGACGCCATATCCGTCACCAGGTCACGAACGACAGGCAGGTGACGCATGGGCTCCACTCGCACCTCGCCGCCGTCATCTCCCGCCAGTGCGCGCACCAGGGTGCGGCAGGCCAGGCGCTCCCGCCCGTTGATGACCACCCCGCAGGAGCCGCACATCCCCACCCGGCAGGCGCAGCGGAAGGCAAGAGTTGGGTCGGTGTTGCACTGGACCCAGAGGAGGGCATCCAGGACGCTCATCCTCTCGTCAAACAGTGGCACGGAGAAGGCCTGCCAGCGGGGCGTTGGCCTGGCGCCGGCCCCTGACCGCTTCACAGTGAGCACGATGTTGTCCATCCCCACCTCTGGGGGCGTGCGTCCCATGCCTACAGAATGAACGCCAGCAGTGCTCGCCCGCCGTAGACAAAAGCAGTGATGCCCACCAGCCAGAGGGCAAGGGTGGCGGCCCGCGATCGCCGGGCCGCAGGATGCCACTCCAGCAGGATGTTCCGTACCCCGTTGAGGCCGTGGTACAGCACCAGGGCCAGCAGCGAGAAGTCCACGAAGATGAAGAGCCCCTGGGCAAGCCGCTGCTTCACAATGTCGAAGAGCACCAGCTCCCCCTGGCGCCCCGCCGCCACCTCGTTGAGGCCGGCGAAGTGGCCCACCCAGATGTGGACAGCCAGAAAGAAGACCAGGAGCACCGCCGTGAGGCGCTGGAGGAACCAGGGCCAGAACCCAGGCGTGCCATGTTCACGCATCAATCGGTCACTCCATCCGCCCGTCCCCCCGCCGGCCGGCGGCCTCGCCAGATGGCTCTGGTCGCTCGGCAAAGCAGACGCTGACCGTGCCACTACCCGATAATCCCATCGCGCTTCAGGTAGGCCAGTTCGGCAGGCACCACCCCAAGCAGCTCCCCAAAGACGAACTCGTTGTGCTCTCCGGTTGTGGGAACAGGGCCACGTATTGAGCCAGGGTTGCGGGCAAGCTTCCAGGGGATGCCCTGGTAGATATCCGATGGTGTGACCTCAGGCACCTCCACCTGGACCTGAGTCCGCAGGGCCTCTTGGTTGGGGTCCCCGAGCAGGTCCGGAAGGCCCATGACCGGGCAGGCGGCAACCCCCGCCTGCTGCAACAACCGGGTGGCCTCCTCCGCTGACCGGCGGCGGGTCCACTGCTCAATCAGCCTGTCCAACTCGTCCTGATGCCGCACGCGGCCCACGCGATCCTGGTAGCGTGGGTCTCTGGCCTGGGGGCACTCCGGCTCAAGGACACGGCAGAGGGCCTCCCATTCCTCTTGCTCCCAGACCACGATGGAGACCCACCGGTCCGCCGTCTCCCTGCCCTCCTCTGGGCTGGCGTCTGTGCAGCGGTAGATGCCGTGGGGGGCCACGCCCGGGTAGCGGTTGCCTTGAATTCCAGCCACCCGCCCGTTGAAGAAGTAGTCCATCATCGGCTCCGCGATGCGCTGGAGGGCTGCCTCGCCGTGGCTCAGGTCAATGTAGTTGCCCTTCCCCGTCCGGTCGCGGTACTCCAGCGCAGCCAGGATGGCGACCAGGCCGTAGCTGGCAGCGGTGGGGTCAATATCGGCAGTGTCCTCCCGCGGGTGCGGGTCGTCCTGGTAGCCCAGGAGACTCTTGAGGCCGTAGAGGGCCGCGACGGAAGGGCCATAGGTCAAGGCGTCGCGCCAGGGGCCGGGGGTGGAGCCGGTGGCGGCCAGGGATGCCACAATGATGCGCGGATTCGCTTGCCTCAGCACTCGATATCCAAGGTCCAGCCGCTCCCAGACGCCCGGCGAGAAGTTGTCTATGATGATGTCGCTCACGGCAACGAGGCGCTTGTAGAGCTGTTTCCCCGCCTCCTTGGAGAGGTCCAGGGTGATGCTCAGCTTGCCACGGTCATAGCCGTGGTAGGCCAGAGGGTGGTCACGGGAGGGCGGGCGGTTCCCCAGCCCTGCCTCGCGGGACCCGACGCCGCCCATCGCCACGCCGGAGAACCGGTGTGGCGCCTGCACCTTGATGACCTGCGCCCCCATATCGGAGAGCATGTTACCCAGGAGCGGGCCCGCCCAGACGTGGCCGTGGTCCAGCGCCCGTATCCCTTCCAGCGGGTACTTCATCACCCTCCTCCGCTAGACCACGCCTGATCGTTGCAGCGCAGCCAGGGCTGAGTCGCTCAGCCCAAGGAGGTCTCTGTACACCTCCCCGTTGTGCTGCCCCAGAAGGGGCGGCGGCCGCCTCACCGCCCAGGGGGCCTCCGAGAGCTTATAGGGCGCCCCGAGGGTGGTGTACGCCCCCATCACGGGGTGCTTGACCGTGGCCCAGAACTCTCGCGCCTTGAGGTGTTCCGCGTGGGCCACCTCGTTTACCGCGAGGACCGGCTGGAAGGCGATCCGGTTCTCGTAGAACAGCCTGGTCAGTTCGGCCCTCGTCCGCTCCCGGAACCAGGGATGCCAGTAGGCGTCCAGCTCCTCGGCCCAGCGAGGGGCCAGCCAGCGGTTCTTGAATCGCTCATCATCCTTCCAGGGGGGGTTGCCCATCAGCTCCACAAAACGGTCCCACTGGGCGTCCACCATGGTGATGACCTCAAAGTAGCCGTCCTTGCACGGCACGACCTCCCACGGGTAGAAGACGTCAACCCGCTTCCCCGTGCGGGTGCGGGTCATGCCCTGGAAGACGTACTGGGCCAGAGCCGTGCTCCCGAAGATGGTGCCCAGGACCTCCTGGAGGGATATCCAGGCATGCTGGCCCTCCCCGGTCAGACGCTGCACCCGGCGGGCCAGCAGGGCAGCGGCTGCGGCATGAACCCCGCCGACATAGTCAGCGGCGCAGTAAGGGAGCCACAGCGGTGCGTGCCCAGGGTCGCCCATCCTGTCCGCCAGGCCAGAGGCAGCGGTAGCATTGAGGGCGTACCCCTTCCAGTCCCGGTACGGGGTGTTATACCCATAGATGGTGATGGTGGCCTGCACCAGCGTGGGGTTGGCCTCGGCCAGGGTCTTGTAGTCCAGGCAGTAGGTCTCCAGATGCTTGGGGGGAGAGTTGGTGATCAACACGTCAGCCCAGCGGGCGAGGCCAAGGAAAAGCTCGTGGCCATCGGGCGACGTGGGGTCTAAGGAGACGCCCCGCTTGTTCATGTTGAGGAAGAGGTAGAGGCCACTTTTCTCAGGATGGGGGATGTCCTGAGGGAACGGGCCCTGGAGGCGGCTGCGGTCCCCGTCCCCGGGCCGCTCTACCTTGATGACGTCGGCGCCAAGGTCAGCCAGCAGCTTGGTAGCGAAGGGCGCCGAGATGAAGTCCCCGTACTCCAGGACCTTCAGGCCATCCAGTGCCCCCTCTTTGCCCTCCGAACCCATTGCTAGACCCCCCGCTCTCCGCCTCTTCTCGAAATGGGCGCGGCCTCCCGTAAGTCCACAGCCTCGAAGCGTCCTGCGCGCAACGCCTGCACCAGCTCTGCCTCGGTATGGACCGGTTCCAGGAAACGGGTGGCACAGCTCCCCAGTGCATAGGGGCTATGAGCATCGCTCCCGCCTGTCCCGGGCAGGGCCAGGGTCTGCGCGAGGGACGCCAGATAGGCGTTTGCCCCATTGGCATCGCTGCCGTTGAGGACCTCCACGGCGTGGAAGAACCGAGGGAGCTGGTGCCAGTCCAGGCGCGAGCCCGACTCCCGGAGCGGGTGGGCAAGCACCATTGCTGCGCCTGCCTCGTCCACCAGCGTACGCAAGCGCTCCAGGGACAGCATCTCCACAGTGAAACCCTCCAGGCCAAAGACCAGGACGTGCCCGCGGTCGGTGCTGACCTCCATACCCCTCAGGACCAGAAGGCCATGCCGCTGCGCGGCCGTCTCCAGCCTCTCCACTGGCCAGACGGCGTTGTGCTCGGTGAGGCAGACGCCGTCCAGGCCCCGCTCCCTGGCACGCCCCAGCAGCTCGCCCAGAGAGAGACTGCTGTCGGTGGAGTAGTGGAGCGTATGGGTATGAAGGTCAATCAGCATGGGCTGTTCATCGCGGCATCCATCAGCTATGGGGCTGGGGTACGTGGCTGGCGGAGTTTGCGGGATTCCTGGATGAAGAGGGGAAGGAACTCCAGGCAGTCGGCCTCCACGCCGTACCGAGCGTAGCGGAAGATGGCAGCGTCCTTGTCCTTGTTGACAGCGACAATGCTCTTGGCCGCGGAGCACCCTGCCATGTGCTGGCTGGCCCCCGAGATCCCTATGGCCAGGTACAACCTGGGGGTTACCACCTTGCCGGTCAGGCCCACCTGCTGCGCAGGTGTAGCCCAGCCCAGGTCCACGATGGCTCGGGATGCAGCCGGCAGCCCCCCCAGCACCTCTGCCAGCTCCTCAATGTGGCGGAAGTTCTCTTTCCTCCCCAGGCCGCGCCCACCCGCGACAATGACCTGGGCATCCTCCAGGCGGGGCCCCGGAGTAGCAACAGCCCGCACGACCCTGGCGCGCCGCGCCGTAGCATCGAGGGCTACCCTGATCTGGACCACCTCGCCTTTCTGCCTTCCAGGGAGCGAGGCAGGCTCTGCCGTGCCGGCCTGCACCACCACGATGGCCGGGCGGGCTTCTCCAAAGCGATAGACCGTGCGGGCAGCTCCCCCGTAGGCGGCACAGACAGCTTCAAGCCCTTGTCCTGCTTGATGGAGGCGAAGCTCCACGCAGCCCGTCACAACGCCGACGTTGAGACGGGCCGCCAGGCGCGGGGCCAGGTCGCGGGCTCGGTCCGTGGGGCTGAACAGCAGCAGCGCGGGCCTAGCGGCTTGCACAACTTGTGCGAGCGCCTTGAGGTGCAGTTGCCCTTCCAGGGGTTCCTGGGACGGTTGGTCCACCAGATACACCCGCTCCACGGCGGACGCCAGCTCCTCGGCCAAACCCAACCCGCCCGCAGCAACCAGGACCGCCCACACAGGCTGGCCCGCCTGGCGGGCGAATCCCAGGACTTCCAGTGTAGCAGAGGTAAGCCGACCACCCTGAGCCTCGGCGACGACCATCACGCTATACGTCAGAGATATGCCTCCTCCAAAGAGTCCGGCAGCTAGATCAGCCCCTCCTGGCGCAGCGCCTGCGCCAGGGCGGCAGCTTTCTGGGCAACGCCCTCCCCCTGGATGAACTGGCATTGCCCCTGGACCTGGGGGACAAAGAGGTCAACCTGGCGGACACGGGTGGCAGAAGCCTGTGCAGCCGCAAGATTCACGCCGATGTCCTGGGCCGACCAGACCCTTGGCTGCTTCCGACGCGCCTCCAGCATGCCCCGCGCTGAGGGGAAGCGCGGTTGCCCTAGCTCGCTGCTTATGGTCACCAGGGCAGGCAGGTCAGCCTCCACTACCTCTTCCCCGTCCGGCAGCGCCCGGACGACCCGGACAACCCTGCCGTCCACCACCTGCACGTCTCCAGCTATGGTGACCGCGGGCATGTCCAGAAGCTCCGCCAGTGCGAGGCCCACAACCCCCTGGTCATCGTCTGAGGCCTGGCGCCCGCAGAGGACCAGGTCGGCGCCGCCGAGCTTCCTGATGGCCCCGGCCAGCACGTGGGCGACCCCCAGGCCATCGCTTCCCTGGTAGGCAGGGTCCATGAGCAGCACCCCCTCGTCGGCGCCCATAGCGAAGGCGTGGCGAAACACCTGGCGGCTGCTCTCATCGCCCAGGGTGAGAGCGGTGATGGTGCAGGGAACACCCTTGTCCCGAATGCGCAGGGCCGCCTCCAGGGCCTGCTCGTCATAGGCGTTGATGAGGAGAGGGACCCCCTCGCGCACCAGGGCTTTGGTGGCCGGGTCCACCTTCAGCCGGCCCCAGAGGGCGTACGCGTTCACGGCGTCCGGGTCCAGGACCTGCTTCAGGCAGACGACAATCCTCACGACATGCCTTCCCTGCGATACCTAACAGGGTGATGAAAAACCCTTGTCGACCATCCCCCTGCCCCCTTTCCTTCGCCAGGCTCAGGAC
>JACQUN010000089.1 GCA_016210285.1 Chloroflexota bacterium | reverse complement strand
TGCTCATCCCCATCGTCAACAAGATTGACCTTCCCCTGGCGGAGCCCGAACGCGTGGCCCAGGAGCTTGTCCACGCCTTCGGCTTCAAGGAGGAGGAGATCGTCTTTGCCTCGGCCAAGGAGGGCACCGGGGTCTCGCAGATCCTGGATGCCATCATCGCCCGCATCCCTCCCCCCAGGGGCGGAGCCAACAGCCCGCTGCGTGCCCTGATCTTCGACTCCAAGTACGACTCATACAAAGGCGTCCTGGCCTACGTCCGCGTGGTGGACGGCGGCGTGCGCCAGGGAGACCGCCTCCTGATGCTCTCCACCGCCACCGGCGGGGAGGCCCTAGAGGTCGGGGTGTTCCGCCCTCAGCCTACCCCTGCAGGCGCCCTGGAATGCGGAGAGGTGGGGTACATCGCCACAGGGCTCAAGAACGTCCGCGAGTGCCGCGTGGGCGACACCGTGACCCTGGCCTCCCGCCCTTCCGCGGAAGGGGCGCTGCCGGGCTACCGCCACCTGAAACCCATGGTCTTCGCCGGGCTCTACCCCGCGGAGGGGGAGTCCTACGAGGCGCTTCGGGACGCCCTGGACAAGCTCCAGCTCAACGACGCCGCCCTCCTCTTCGAGCCGGAGAACAGCGCCGCCCTCGGCTTCGGGTTCCGCTGCGGCTTCCTGGGGTTGCTCCACATGGACATCGTCCAGGAGCGTCTGGAGCGGGAGTACGGCCTGAACCTTATCGCCACCGCCCCAGGGGTGGCCTACCAGGTGGCCCTCACCAACGGCCAGGAGGTGCTGGTGGACAACCCCGCCCAGCTCCCGCCTTCCAACACCACCCAGGAGGTCCGGGAGCCCTGGCTGGAGGTGACCATCGTGACCCCGGCCCGCTTCGTGGGGCCCATCATGGAGATGGTCACCCAGCGTCGCGGCGCCTACAAGCGCATGGAGTACCTGGCCAGCGCCAGCGCGACGGAGGCCGATGCCGCCAACGCCGCCCACGACGCCCGCGTGCTCCTGGAGTATGAGATGCCTCTCTCCGAGGTGCTGGTGGACTTCTACGACGGCCTCAAGTCCCGCACCCAGGGCTACGCCTCCCTGGACTACGCCCTCCTGGGCTACCGCGCTGGCCCCCTGGTGAGGCTGGACATCATGCTGAACAACGTGCCGGTGGACGCCCTGTCCTTCATCCTCCACCGGGAGAAGGCCTACGAGCAGGGCCGCGCCCTGGTGGAGCGGCTGCGCACCCTCATCCCCCGCCAGCTCTTCGAGGTGGCGGTCCAGGCCGCCATTGGCAACCGAGTGATTGCGCGGGAGACCATCCGGGCGATGAAGAAGAACGTCCTGGCCAAGTGCTACGGCGGCGACATCACCCGCAAGCGGAAGCTCCTCCAGAAGCAGGCCGAGGGGAAGAAGCGCCTGAAGAAGGTGGGCCACGTGGAGGTCCCCCAGGAGGCCTTCCTGGCCATCATGAGGCTGGAGAAGCAGTAGAAAAGGGGGAGACCCCTTTCGGCCAAGAAAGGGGTCTCCCCAACCCGTCCCCAAAGAACTCCGCGATGCCCTCTACCCCAGCCGCTCCCCAGGCTCCGCGATGGGCGCCCGCACGTGCTCCATGCTGTCCCGCTCCCAATAGCACATCAGGCACTACAGCCTCTCCCACTCCTCTTCTGAGAGGCCAGCCTGCTCCAGGGGATCCTCTCTCTACAGTGTCGCGATGCCCACGCTGTTGATAGGCGGGAACATCGGCACAGCCTGACGCCACGACTCACCTTCGTCAACACTGTAGAACAGTTGGCCGGTGTTGGTGCCCAGGTAGAGGCCCACGGGCTGCAAGGCGTCCACTGCCATACCTTCCCGAAGCACATTCAGGTATGCGTCCTTCTGTGGCAACCCCTTAGTCAGCTTCTCCCACGTCTTGCCCTGGTTGCGGCTGCGGTAAACTGCCATCTGTGCATTGGGCACCCAGTGCTTGTAGCCGCTGATGCCCGGGCACACCCAGATGGTGTCGGTGTCGTGGGGATGAACGGCGATGCCGAAACCCCAGTCCGAAGGGAGTCCCTCAGTAATCTCCACCCACTGGTCGGCGCCGTCGTCAGAGCGATAGACACCGCAGTGGTTCTGCTGGTAGAGACGCTTGGGTTCGGAGGGGTTGAGCACGACCTTGTGGACGCACTGGCCCAACTCGGCATAGGTAGGCGGTTGGTCCGGCATGAAATTCACCCGGGTGCCCCGGTTCGCAGGAAGCCAGCATAGGCCGCCGTCGGT
>JACQUN010000090.1 GCA_016210285.1 Chloroflexota bacterium | reverse complement strand
TAGCAGTGGGTGACCCAGGGTGAGGAGGCCAACACCGCACCCACCTCCTCCCCGCGGCCCGGTGGCACGCGCCACACCGTCATGGCGTTGAACTTGAACCCAGCCCTCCGGTGATGGAGGACGGCGCTGTAGCGGCGCATCACCCCTCGCTCCTGGAGGGACCGGGCCAGCCCGAAGAGTTCCTGAACCGAGATGCCAAGCCGCTGGGCCATGCCATCAAAGGGCCTGGGCTCCAAAGGCAGGTCCTCCTGCAGCTCCCGAATGGCTTTGACCTCGAACTCGGTCACGGGCTCGACCCTGTTCCAGTTGCCGTTGTCGGGGTGGTAGCTGTACGCAGCGCCCTCACCGTTGACCATGTCGAAGTTGACGCCAATCTTGAAGAAGCGGATGGTGGGAAGAAGACGGTACCCCGTGGCCCCGGCGCGGCGAGCCATCTCCTGGACGGTGTCCTCCAGGCTTTCGCGCGGGGGCACCGCCAGGGTAAACCAGAGGTTGTAGGGATGCCCCTCGCGAGCATAGTTGTGGCTCACGCCGGGATGTCGGCTGATGACCCGCGCGCCCTTGTGCAACCGCTCCGGCGAGAGGCTCATGGCCACCAGGGAGGTCCGGTAACCCAGGCGCCGGGTATCGAAGATGGCGCTGACCTGCCGGATAACGTTCCTCCGCCTCAGCCGGGCGATGCGCTCTACGGTCTCCTCCTGGCTGGCGCCAAGCTCCTCCCCCACCGCTCGGAACGGCTCCTCCGCCAGGGGGAACCGGGATTGAAGAATATTCAAAAGCAATCGGTCCTGGGTATCCAGAGCCGCCGCGGGGGAGGAAGCCGCCCTGCTCTCAGGAGGCTTGAGCGCCGGCATTTCGACTCCTTTCATATCCACGGGTCATTGCCAGCAGCATTTCGCCAGCGATGTACTCGGCCTGCTGCCAGGTGTGGGCCCACGCCCCGCTGTCCCGAATAGCTTCTCGCACAGAATCGGTGAAGGAGTCCCGAAAGAAGACGAAACCCTCCATGACCTCACGCAGGGGAAGGCCACCCCGGGCGAGCTCCTGCCCATAGACCTCACCCAGAACACGCGCCTCTTCCAGGAGCTCGGCCCGGTGGCGTTTGCTGCTAAGATAGGAGGTCGCCACCTCCAGGAGGCGGCGGCCCAGCAGGCGCAGCCGCGCCTTTCCCTCTGGGCCAAAGCGCTCAAACCAGGGGATGGCGCCAGCACTCTGGGCGTGGAGCCTCCGGCGTATGCGGTGCAGGCTCGTATCCCCAAGGGGGCGAGCGACGCTACCTCGGCTGACCTCGGTGCGGCTCGAGAGGACGGCCAGGACGTCCTCCCGGAGGAAGCGCCGGTGGCCGCCCGGTGTCCGGAAGACGCGAACCAGGCCCCTGTCTGCCCACTGGCGGAGGGTGGACTGATTGACCTCCAGAAGCCGGCAGGCGCTGCGCAGGGGGAGCCAGCGGGCCGGTTGCTCCTCGCGCCCACTTGGCGCCGCAGCAGGAGGAAAACCTGTGGAATTCTCCAAAAAGCTCTCCCGCTCCGGGATAGAAAGAGATTATCACGCCCTCTCGTGAAAGTCAACACAAAGCACCCTGGAAAGCACTAGGTGTTTCCACCTATCTTGCCGGGAGTTCCCTTGGAAGCACCACGGTGCCAGGGTGCCCCTGGGGACCCGTCGTTGTGGCTAGAACAGGGGGATGCTATAGTGGGGACGGGAGAGAGCGTGGTGGAAGCATGGAGCCAAGCTGACCTGGAAGCCGCCAGGCGGAGGCTGCTGGAGGCCCTGCGGCGGGAGATCCGGGATGAGCGCGTCCTGCAGGCCATGGAGAAGGTGCGGCGTGATCTCTTTGTCCCCGCTTCCAGCCGACACCTGGCCTATGAGGACATGCCGCTGCCTATCGGCTTTGGCCAGACCATCTCGCAGCCCTTTATCGTGGCCCTGATGTCCCAGTCCTTGGACCTCACTCCCACCGACAATGTGCTGGAGATCGGCACCGGAAGCGGGTATCAGACGGCTATCCTGGCGGAGCTGGCAGCCAGGGTCATCACCATGGAACGACTCCCCGCCCTGGCCTACGCAGCCCGGGCCCTCCTGGAGTCGTTGGGATATGGGGGCCGGATTGCTGTGCGGGTAGCAGGGGAAGCCCTGGGTTGCCCTGAGGAAGCCCCGTTCAACGCCATCGTCGTGACTGCGGGGTCTCCCAAGGTGCCCAGGGAGCTCCAGGAGCAGTTGGCCCCTGGGGGCCGCCTGGTGATCCCTGTGGGCTCCCTTCAGGAGCAGGACCTGGTCAAGCTGACCAGGACGTCAGAGGGGTTCTCCTTCAAGAGCCTGGGTCCCTGCCGCTTCGTCCCTCTCATCGGCAGGAGCGCCTGGGAGGGGCCGGCCGCGTCTGAGACGCCGTGAGCAGGCAGGGGAACACCCACCGAGACAAAGCAGAGAGGCGGCAGGTGCCGTCTCTCTGCTTTCAGAAGCTCGTTGTGCAGCTACTGGCAGCTTGCATTAGGCTGGCCTACGTACACCAGGGGCTCGCCGGACTTCGTCCCCGTGTAGGCACAGCCGGTGGCGGTGCTCGCAGCGGGCTGAGCAGAGGCAAGAAGGGCTGTCTTCACCGCAGCGGGAGTGGTTGCCCCAGCGGCGACCTTGATGGCAGCCGCCCCCGCAACGTGGGGAGAGGCCATGCTGGTGCCGCTGATGGTCTTGTAGCCGCCGCCCTTCCATGTGGACGTGATGCACACCCCGGGAGCAGCCAGGTCCACGTCTGCGCCATAATTGCTGAAGGTAGCGAAACCATCATCCGGCCCGTAGCTTGCACACGTGGGGCTTGCCCCGCCACCACCCTTGCCATTGTAGTCGGCAATGGCAGAAACAGTGACCACCTCATCATAGGCAGCAGGGACAAAGGTGGAGGCGTCCTTGCTGCTGTTGCCCGCTGCGACCACGTAGGTCACGCCAGCCGCCACGGAGTTGCAGATGGCCTTGTGGAGCGGGTCGTTCACCGTACCGTTGACACTGACCCCACAGTTTCCGGTGTCGGAGCCGCTGCCGCCCAGGCTCATGTTGGCGACCTTGATGTTCAGGGCAACGCTATTTGCTGTCACCCAGTCAACACCCGCGATGACGCTGGACCAACTGCCCATGCCTGCGGCGTTCAGCACCTGCACAGCATAGAGCGGGGCACCAGGCGCCACACCCCGCACGCCGATGCCGTTCCCGGCCCTTGCCGACGCCGTTCCTGCCACATGGGTGCCGTGTCCGTTCTGGTCATTCCCGTTGCCGCTGGTGAAGCTCACCGCCCCGGCCACGTTCAGGTCGGGGTGGCTCAGGTCAATCCCCGTGTCGAGGATGGCAATGGAGGGGAACGTTCCCACGGCGCTCTCGGCATCAATGCGGTTGACCCCCGTGGGCGTCTGCTCGGTAGCGCCTCCCGGGCCTCCCGCGCCAGCCTTGCCCTCCGGCTCCGGGATGCTGACAAGCCTGTCGGCCACCACGGAGTTCACCCGTGAGTCGTTGCGGACACCGTCCAGCCGCTCATCGGGGATTGCAGCGGCGAAGCCGTTCAAGGCTGCCCGGTAGGTGTGCAGCCGCCCTAGCCCGTGGTCGGCGGCCACCTGTTCCGGCGAGGCACCGCCAACCAGCACCACAATATACTGCCCGGGGATGGCGTCCGGCGGGCCTTGCCCCTTGCCATTCCCATTCACCGCCCCCAGGCCCACCAAGGCTGCACCCAGCGCCAGTACCACTACGAGCAGAGAAAAGCCCTTGAGGCTCAGCATTCTCACCCACTCCCCGCGCAAGATACGATGCGTTCCCGTCCTTACCCAGGACGTACACATGGCAAGTGGCTACCTGCATTCCATCCTACGATAGCATGGACCAATCCGTCAATAGGCGGTCTGGAATCCAGGATCATCTATTATTTGCTCCTTGCCCCTTGACTCTATGCCCTAGTCCCCCCGGCCCTCTTCTTCAATGTGGAAAAAGGGGTAGTTGTTTTCTCCGAAGGGGCGCCAGCCCCCTCAAACCCCCCGCTTCCAGTGGACCTGGAACACCGAACGACCCTGCCCAGCCCGCCTCTTCCTTGCATCCAGGCGGCCCTATGCTATACTGGACGCCGATGAGTGCAGTCAATCTGCGCGGGAGAGACCTTCTATCAATCGCGGACCTGACCCCAGAGGAGGTACGAGGGCTGGTGGCGCGTGCCCTGGAGCTGAAGAGGGGCGAGAGGCCGTCCTGCCCACCAGGGAAAGTCCTGGCCCTGCTCTTTGAAAAACCGTCGCTGCGTACCCGGGTCAGCTTCGATGTCGCCATGCACCAGCTTGGAGGGCACCCCGTCTATCTGGGGCCCCAGGAGGTGGGCCTGGGCGTGCGGGAGCCTATCGCCGACGTGGCCAGGGTGCTTTCCCGCTACGTGGACGCCATCGCCTGCCGCACCTTCGCCCAGGAGAACCTGGTGCAACTGGCCCTCTACGCTTCGGTTCCTGTGGTCAACGCCCTCTCCGATGCGGAGCACCCCTGCCAGGCCCTGGCAGACATCCTGACGGTGCAGGAGAGGAAGGGCCATCTCCAGGGCCTCACTATCGCCTTTGTCGGGGACGGCAACAACGTGGCCGCCAGCCTGGCCCTGGCAGCGGCCGCCGTGGGGGCCAGGTTCAACATTGCCACGCCTCCCGGCTACGATCTCCCTTCCAGGACTGTAGACAGGGCGAAGGAGCTGGCCCGGGGGACCGGCGGCGAGGTGCAGGCTCTCCATGACCCGCTGAAAGCGGTCCGCGGGGCCGATGTCGTGTACACCGACGTCTGGACCAGCATGGGACACGAGGCCCAGGCAGTGGAGCGGCGCCGCGCCTTCCACGGCTACCAGGTCAACCCCGCGCTGCTGAGCAAGGCCAGGGAGGACGCCATCTTCCTGCACCCGATGCCCGCCCACTACGGCGAGGAGGTGCCCGCCGGTTTCCTGGAGCACCCGCAGTCGGTGGCGTACGACCAGGCGGAGAATCGCCTGCACATCCAGAAGGCCATCCTGGAGGCCCTCCTGGCCTGACCTACCTCGGCCAAGGCAGTGCATACGCAATGGCGCTTCCCACTGTTGCTATCGTAGGACGCCCCAACGTGGGGAAGTCCACCCTCTTCAACCGCCTGGTGCGGCATCGTATGGCCATTGTCTCAGACATCCCGGGGACGACCAGGGACCGCATCTTCGCCACCGTTACCTGGGATGTGACCTCCCTCACCCTGGTGGATACCGGCGGGTTGGTGCCAGAGGCTCAGGAGGAGCTGTGGGTGAAGATGCGTGGCCAGATTGAGCAGGCCATGGCCCGCGCCGACGTCATCATCTTCCTCACCGAGGCCAGCACCGGCCTTCATCCGGCCGATGCCGAGATCGCCAACTCCCTGCGCCGCCTGGGGGTGCCCGTGGTGCTGGCGGTGAACAAGGCCGAGGGCCCAGGGCGCCAGCTCCAGGTCTCTGAGTTTCACCGCCTGGGGCTGGGAGACCCCATCCCCATCAGCGCGCTCCACAACCAGGGTGTCGCCGACCTGATGGACCACGTGGTTGCCCTGCTGCCCGCAGCGAAGGAAGCGGGGGAGAGAGAGGCAGAGGAGCGGGTCCTCAAGCTGGCCATCGTTGGGCGGCCCAACGTGGGCAAGTCCAGCCTCCTCAACGCCATCGTGGGAGAGGAGCGCGCTATCGTTCTGCCAGAGCCCGGCACCACCCGGGACGCCCTGGACACCCCCATGACCTACGGAGGCCAGCGGGTGGTGCTGATCGACACCGCAGGCCTCAGGCGTCGGGGGCACATCGAGCCAGGCATCGAGCAGTTCAGCGCTCTGAGGGCACTGGACGCCATCCAGCGGTGCAACGTCGCGATTCTGGTGCTGGATGCCGGCGAGGGGATCACCGCCCAGGACACCCATGTGGCCGGGTATGTGGTGGAGGCGTACCGGGGGCTGGTCATCGCCATCAACAAGTGGGACCTGGCCCGAGCTACCGGCGTGGACGAGGCCACCGCGCTCCAGGACATCCGCAGGCGCTTCCGCTGGGCTACCTACGTCCCGGTGCGGTTCACGGTGGCGGTCACCGGCGAAGGGGTGAACGAGCTGATGGAGGTGGCGCTGGAGGTGCATCAGGAGCGATGGAAGGAGATCGACCAGGGGGAGCTGAACCGAACGCTGCTCGCAGCTACCGCTGAGCACCCTCCCCCCTCCAAGGGCAGGCGCCGCCTCCGCATCTACCGCGCCCTGCACTCGGGGGTGAACCCCCCGACCGTCTCTTTTTATGTCAACGACCCTGAGCTGCTCTCCTTCTCCTACCGGCGGTTTCTGGAGAACAAGCTGCGGTCTGCCTTTGGCTTCAAGGGGAACCACCTGCGCCTGGTATTTCGACAGCAGGAGGGGGTAAGACGATGATAGGGATCGTCCTTTTCGTGGTGCTCCTGCCCCTGGCCTATCTCTGGGGCTCGGTCCCCTGGGGCCTGCTGGTGGCCAGGCTGACCAGGGGCGTGGACGTGCGGGAGTACGGGAGTGGCAAGATAGGGATGACCAATGTCATGCGCACCGCCGGGGTACGTGCGGCGGTGGTGGTGCTTCTCCTGGACCTGGGCAAGGGCGCCGCAGCACCTCTGGCTGCCCGGGGCCTGAGCCACTTTCTGTCTCTCGCGCCCACCCTGGGAGGCTACCTGGAGATGAGCGTCGGCCTGGCGACCCTGGTAGGCCACAACTGGTCGGTCTTCATCGGATTCCAGGGGGGCCGCGGCACCGCCACCGGCCTGGGGGCACTGGCAGTCCTCTCTCCCTGGTCCGCCCTGATGGCCGTCTCCCTTGGGGTCCCCGCCATCTTCCTGTCCCGCTACGTCTCCCTCGGCTCCCTCCTGGGGGCCTCTAGCGGCGGCCTCGCCACGCTGGTCCTGAGCCTGGCGGGGGTGCAGCCGCTGGCGTACGGCCTGTACGGGGCTATTGGCGGGCCCATTGTGGTCATCCAACACCGCGCGAACATCCAGCGCATCCTGAGGGGAACCGAGCACCGCATCGGCCAGGCGGGGCGCCGCCTGGCGCGACCCGTGGCTCGACGGGACGAGGGGTAGGCACGGTGGTGCGCGTGGGGGTGGCGGGGACCACGAGCTGGGGCACGACTCTGGCGGTTATCCTGGCGCGACGGGGATGCCCCGTCGCGCTCTGGGCCCGCACCGAAGAGGAGGCCCGCAGCCTCCAGGAGGCCAGGGAAAACCGCCGACGACTCCCTGGCATCTCCTTCCCCGACTGCCTGCAGGTTACTCCGCATCCCGAGGAAGCCCTGGCGGAAGCGGACCTGGTCATCCTTGCCGTGCCCTCTCACAGCCTGCGGGCGAATGCAAGGCGGGTGCGCGAATCCCTGCGCCAAGGGCGGGTCGTCCTGAGTGCCGCCAAGGGGCTGGAGAAGGCCAGCGGCCTGCGCATGACCCAGGTCTTGCAGGAGGAGCTTCCCCCCGGGTTGCAGCAGGGCATCGCCGTCCTCTCTGGCCCCAACCTCTCCGGGGAGATTGTTCAAGGGAAGCCCGCCACCACCGTGGTGGCTTCCCAGGACGAGGATATCGCCCGGTGGGTCCAGGGCACCCTGGCCTCCCCTTCCTTCCGCGTCTACACCAACACCGATGTTGTTGGAGTGGAGTTGGGCGGGGCCCTGAAGAACATCATCGCCATCGGTGCGGGGATCGGCGACGGCCTGGGCTACGGGGCCAACGCCAAGGCCGCCTTCATCACCCGTGGGCTGGCCGAAATCACCCGCCTGGGCGTCGCGGCAGGGGCTAACCCCCTGACCTTTGCGGGCCTCGCCGGGCTGGGGGACCTGGTGGCCACCTGCTTCAGCCCGCTGAGCCGCAACCGCTCCTTAGGAGAACAGCTAGGGAAAGGACGACCTCTGGGGGAGATCCTGGCAGGCATGGACCAGGTCGCTGAGGGAGTTGACACCTCGGCGGCAGCGCTGAAGCTGGCTGCGCGGCACCAGGTGGAGATGCCCATCACCGAGGTCACCTGTCGTGTTCTCTTCCATGGGCTGGACCCACGCGAGGCCGTGGCGGAGCTCATGGGGCGGGCCCCAGGGCCCGAGTGGCCTCCAGACCTCTCCCTCCCTGGGAACCGCCATGCCTGAAGCGGGGGTCTTCTTCGCCTTTTCCGCCTCCTTCGTGGTAGGGCTCTCAGGGGCCGCCTCCCCGGGACCGCTGCTGGCCTTCAACATCCGGGAGACCGTGGAGCGCGGCTTCTGGGCTGGGCCCTCCGTCTCCCTGGGCCACTCCCTGCTGGAGGCCGTGGTCGTGGCGCTCCTGGCCCTGGGGCTGGGGCGGGTCCTGCAGACAGGGCTAGCGGGCGCCGTTGTAGCGCTGGCGGGGGGCATCTTTCTGCTGTGGATGGCCTGGGGCATCTACCGCCAGCCTGCCGGCGAGCTCGTCCTGACGCCAGCGCAAGGCATCCGGCGGGCCGGTGGCGCCCGGCGGCCCATCCTGGGCGGGGTGCTCGTGAGCCTCTCCAACCCCTTCTGGTTCGTCTGGTGGATGACCGCAGGGGCGGCGCTCCTCTTTCGCTCTTACCAGCTCGGGATTGCTGGGCTCGTCGCCTTCTACTTCGGTCACATTCTCGCGGACTTCTCCTGGTACTCCGCGGTCTCCTTCGCCGTGGCCACGGGAAGGAGGCTGATGACGCCGCCCATCTATCGGGGCATCATGCTGAGTTGCGCTGCCTTCCTGGCTCTTATGGCGGTTTACTTTCTCACCTGCGGCTTCAACTTCCTGGGCGGGCTGGGCATCCGAGGCTGGTGCTTCTAGGACTCCCCTGGCCCTAGCTCCCCCGCCTCGTACAGCACAGCGGCAGCAACCGCCAGGCCGGCTGTCTCCGCCCGGAGGACGCGCACCCCCAGGGTGACGGAGATGATGCCGTAGGTTCGGGCGAGGGCGACCTCCTCTGGCGAGAAGCCCCCCTCAGGGCCGATGAACAGGTTGACCGACGGAGGGGCCTGCCCTGTTCCCGCCCCTTCCCGCAGCCGCTCCCGGAGCACGGTCCTCAGCCCTGCGACCCGCTCCTCCTCCCAGGGAATAAGGGAGAGGCCCTGGGCGCGGGCGCACGCCTCGCTGAAGGCCAGGGGGAGGGCGAGATCCGGGATACGGCCGCGCCGGGCCTGCTCCGCCGCCTCCGTGAGAACGCGCCGCCAGCGGGCGTACTTCCCCTCACTCCAGTCCGGGCTGAAGCGGGGGACACTCCGCCCGCAGAAGACGGGGACGAAGGAGCTCACCCCCAGCTCGGTCCCTTTCTGGAGGACCCACTCAAACTTCTCACCTTTCAGCACCCCCTGATAGAGCGTTACGCGCACCCGCGGCTCCCCTGCGCACAGCTTCCGCCCCAGCACCTCCCCCTGCACAGCCGCCGCGCTCACCGAGACAAGGCGCACCCTGTGCTCCCACCCCGTGTTGTCCAGCACCGTGATCTCATCGCCAGGGACGAGGCGCAGCACACGGGCAATCTGGCGCGCGACCTCACCACCGAGCTGCGCCCGCCCGCCGACAAGCCAATCAGGCGGAACAAAGAAGCGATGCACCCAGCGCCTACCTCTCCCTGCGTCCTGCCACCAGGGCCACCCAGTCTCCGTCCTCCATGCGGTCTATGACCCTGGCCCCGGCCTCCGCGAGGGCCGTTTCCACCTCGCCGCGACGCTCCTGAAGCATCCCCGATGCGATGAGCAGGCCCCCAGTCCCAAGGGCGGCCACCAGGAGGCTGGCCTGGGAGCTGATGACCCGCGCAGAGATGTTGGCAAGCACCAGGTTGAAGGACTCGCCACTTTCCCAGGGCAGGGTGCCGCGAAAGACCTTCACAACCCTTCCCACGCGGTTCAGGCGGGCATTGGCGCGCGCTGCCCGGACTGCCGTGGCGTCGGTGTCCAGGGCTGCCACCTGGGATGCCCCCAGGAGGGCCGCCGTGATGGCCAGGACCCCAGAGCCGGTGCCCAGGTCCAGCACGCGCGCCCCGGGGGTGAGGAGGCGCTCCAGGGCTTCCAGGCACATTCGAGTGGTGGGGTGATGACCGGTGCCGAAGGCCAGCCCAGGGTCCAGGCGGACCACCAGCTCGCCGGGAGGGGCCTGGTACTCCATCCAGCGCGGGCAGAGGACAAGCCGCTGCCCAACATGGAGCACCGTGAAGTGGCTCTTCCAGGCTCTCTCCCACTCCCCGTCATCCAACGAGCGCTCTTCCAGCGAGGGCAGCGGGTGGATGAGAGAGAGGAGGCGCACCGCCACGTCTATCCTCGCCCTTCGGCGGGGGGTGCCACGGTTGACCGGGAGATACGCGCGGAGGATGACCAGGCCACCGGAGGGAGGGGATTCACCCTCATCAGGGTTGAAGCCACCGGGCTCCTCAATGGCGAGGGCACCCTTCCCGTAGCGGGCGAAGACCTCAGCGATAGGTTCGACCAGCTCGGCAGGAACCTGGATGCTCAGCTCCACCCACAGCACAAGTCCACCTGTACGTCAGTGCTTCCGTGGGAGCGGGGGAGAGACCCGCCTTCTCCCGGGAGGGCCGTGACCGCCTCTAGCCCATGCGCCTCTTGAAGAGGTCCGACCACCCCTTGCCATCCCCGGCGGGGTTTGCCTCGCTGGCGAGGGCCTTCGCCAGCTCTTCAAGGAGCTTCCGAGTGTGGGCGTCCAGGCGCTGGGGAGTGACCACGCGCACGGTCACCAGCAGGTCACCCCGCCGACCCGCGTTCATGTCCGCCACGCCCTTGCCTTTCATCCGAAGGACCGCCCCCGACTGCACCCCCGGCGGGATCCTGAGCGCCTCCGTCTGGCCGCCCAGCAGCGGCACCTCCACCTCATCGCCCAGGGCTGCCTGGGCAATGTTGATGGGGAGGTCGAGGAGCAGGTGATGCTCCTGACGCTTGAAGACCGGGTGCGGTTGCACGGTCAGGGTGATGTAGAGGTTGCCCGGGGGCCCGCCGAGCCACCCCATCTCCCCCTCACCGGTGAGGCGGAACTGGGCGCCGTCCTCGACCCCCGCGGGGATGGGGATCCTGAGCCTGCGGGTTTTCTGCTCACGGCCGTTCCCCCGGCATGCACTGCATGGAGCAGTGATGACGCGTCCCTCGCCGCGGCAGGTGCCGCAGGTGACCACCTGCACAAACTGGCCGAAGAGGCTGGAGTGGCTGCGCCGCACCTGCCCAGTGCCCCGGCAGTTCCCACAGCCGACGGGAGACGTCCCCGGCTCGGCCCTGGCGCCTTTGCAGCGCTCGCAGAGCTCGGCCCTCGTCACCTCCATCTCCTTCTCGGCGCCGAAGGCGGCCTCCTCAAAGGAGATAGTCATGGCATAGTGGAGGTCGGCGCCACGCCGGGCGGAGGTCTCAGCTCGCGTGCCGAAGCCCCCAAAGAAGGCGTCAAAGATGTCACCCAGTCCCCCGTTGACGTCAAAGCCCTCAAACCCCCGGCCCGTGCCGGTCTGGACTCCAACGCCAGCAGCGCCGTACCGGTCGTAGATGGCCCGTTTTTGCGGGTCGCTGAGCACCTGGTAGGCCTCGTTGACCGCCTTGAAGCGCTCTACGGCCTGGGGGTCCCTGTTGCGGTCGGGGTGCCACTCCAGGGCAAGCCGGCGGAAGGCCTTGCGGACCTCCTCCTCCGTGGCTTCCCGAGGCACCTCAAGGATGTCGTAGTAGTCTCGTCCGTCCTTCATCCCGTCCATCTCAACGCAGTGAGCATCAGCATCCTGCGGACGCACCCGTCAGGTCGCCACTGCCAACACCATTATAACCCTCTATAACCCTCAGGCGACGAGGGATGGGAGCATCGGTCGGCGAACGCTAGGTTGCTGCAGGAGGCTGAGGTGTTTCCTCAGGTGGAACCCTCGTCTCTTGCTGGGGGACGGCAGGCTTGGCCTCCTGCCCTTTTCCGACCATCACCAGGACAGGTCTGAGCACCTGCTGGTGGAACAGGTATCCCTTCTGCATCACCTTGACCACCTTCCCAGCATCCCCCTCCGTCTCCATCACCGCCTGGTGCCGCTGTGGGTCGAAGGGCTGGCCCTCACTGGCCTTGATCTCCGTCACCCCGTGGGCCTCCAGGATCGCCTGGAACTTCCGATAGATGAGCCAGATGCCGTCCACCCAGGTAAAGCCCGCCAGTGCTTCCGCAACGCTGGTCAACGCCCGCTCCAGGTCATCCACCACCGCAAGGAGACGGCTGATGAGCACGGCGTCGGCCAGCTTGACCAGGTCTTCCCTCTCCCGCTCCGCCTGCTTCCGGTAGTTCGCCAGGTCTGCCTGGGCTCGCTGCCAGTTGGCCAGCAGGCGATCGGCCCTGGCTCGAAGCTCCTGGAGCTCCCGGCGGGTGGCCTCCATCTCTCGCAGCAGGGAATCCTGGGGCTGGGTATCTTGAGGGGCCGCTTGCCCGGAGGCGGCCCCTTCTTGCGCAGGCCCTGTTTGTGGCATGGGCGACACCTAGCTGAGAGATGCTCTCCGATGAACCCCTGCCAGCAGCTCGCTCATCAAAGAGGCCAGATACCGCACCCCCGCGATGGTCGTCGAATACTCCATGCGGGTTGGGCCAAGGATCCCGATGGTTCCAGCGGCCTCTCCCGGGACTCCATAGGGAGCGAGAACCACGCTGAAGGGCTTCAGGGCGTCGAGGCGATGTTCCTGCCCGATGATCAGTCGAAAAGTCCCTGGGGCCGGCGCCTCCACCAGCATGCTCCCCAGAAGCCTGCGGTCCTCCAGGAGGTCAACCACCTCGTGCGCCTGGCCTGACTCGTTGAACTCGGGTTGCCGCAACAGGTGACGAAGCCCCTCCACAAAGTAGTCCTTGTAGAGGGCTTCGTCTTCCTCTTGCAAGATCCTGGTCGCAACCTGAAGCACCTGCTCCTCCAGGGGCGTCAATTCCACCCGCTGGACGGCAATCTGCCGATGCCCCAGTCCTGCGAAATGGGCATTGAGCTTGTTCGCTATCTGGACCAGGGCGTCGCGGTCCACGGGGTCTTTCAAGGGAACCAACTGCTTCCGAACCCTCGCCTGGTGCAGGACGAGGACGAGGAGGACCAGGAACTCCTGGATTTGCACCAGCTCGAGATGGCGGAGGCGCGCCTCCCCACCGCGGGGGAACGTTGCGATGGCCATGTTGTGAGCCGTCTCGGCCAGCAGTTGGGCAGCAAGCTGCGTCCAAACCTCCACATCCTGCTCGGCCTGGGTGATACGATGCCGGAGCCCTAGCTTCGTCTCCACAGGCAACTCCCTGGCATCGCTGAGGAACTGAACGTAGTACCGGTAGCCCTTGTCGGAGGGCACACACCCAGCCGAGGGATGGGAGCGGCTGACATACCCGTCCTCCTCCAGCATCGCAAGCTCGTTCCGCGTCGTGGCCGGGCTTACGCCCAGCACATATTTCTTCACCAGGGCCTCAGACCCCACAGGCATGGCTGTGCCTATGTACTCCCCTACCAGGAACCTGAGGATAGCCTCTTTGCGCGACGACAGCATCGTCGTCCCTCCATCCCCTAGCACTCGCCACAGGTGAGTGCTAGCTCCAATCTTGACTGTAGCATAGGGTCTCTCTTGGAGTCAAGGTGTTGACCTGCGGCTAAGCTCTTGCTATAGTCATTTGGAACCTGTATTGGAGCAGTCTGCATGGCTGTACGAAGCGAGGCTCTCACCCTGGCAGATGTCCTCATACCCCCGGTACGATCCACCAGCCGGGCGTTACGCCTGGGTCGGGAGGCTGCGCTCCTTGTGGGCTTTGCTGGGTTTATCGCCGTCTGCGCCCAGATCGCAATCCGCCTTCCCTTCACTCCCGTCCCCATCACAGGGCAGACCTTCGCCGTCCTGGTGGCAGGCGGAGCATTGGGGGCCTGGCGCGGGGCGGGCGCGCTGCTCCTCTACGGGCTCGTGGGCACCGTGGGGATCCCCGTGTTTGCCCCCAGCCTTGACATGACGGGCAAGGTAATTCACTTCATCCTCCCCTGGCAGGGGACGGCACAGCCACCCTGGGAGCTCACCAGTGGGGGCTACATCGTGGGGTTCATCCTGGCCGCCTGGCTCGCGGGCTTCGTCGCCCAGCGGGGGTGGGACCGGAAACCCTGGCTCCTGCTGGGGATGCTGGCCAGCAACGCCCTGGTCTATCTTCCTGGTTTGCTCTGGCTGGCCTATCTCATCGCCAGCGGCTGGGTTCATCCCCTGGCGCACAAGCCCCTGGGCGAGCTGATCCCAGGCGGAAGCACCCTGGACAAGACCCTCATCGGTGGTCTCTATCCCTATATCCTGGGAGACCTGGTCAAGCTGTACCTGGCATCCCTCACCCTGCCGGCTGCCTGGGCGCTGGTGCAGCGCTGGCGGAGGTGACCTTGGAGATCACCTGGCTTGGACACTCCTGCTTTCGCATCCGCAGCGGCGACCTGGTGATCCTCACCGACCCGTACAGCGCATCCCTGGGGCTTGACCTGGGGTCCCCCTCCGCCCGCATCGTCACCATCAGCCATTCCCACCCGCACCACAGCGCCGGGGAACGCGTCGCCGACAACCCGAAGGTTCTGCGCGGGCCCGGGGAGTACGAGGTGGCGGGGGTGTACATCCGCGGCTTCAAGACGACGCTTCGCGCTGAGGCGGGCGAGGGCGGGCGTAACACCGCCTACGCCCTGGACCTGGAGGGCCTGACCGTGTGCCATCTGGGAGACCTGGGGGCGGTCCTCGCCCCTGCCCAGGTGGAACGCCTCGGCAGCGTTCACATCCTCCTGGTGCCAGCCGGCGGAACCTGCACCATCTCCCCCGCAGAGGTGATGGAGACGGTGAGTCTCCTCGCGCCCCGGGCGGTGATCCCCATGCACTACCGCCTGCCCGGGCTGCGGTTGCCCCTGCAGCCGGTGGATGCCTTGCTCAAGGAGATGGGGGTACGGGAGGCAACACCTCAAGCCCGGTATACCGTCACCCGCAACAGCCTTCCGGAAGAGCTCCGCCTGGTGCTTCTGGAGTCTGCCTGCAACCTCCCGCCCGTACCCCTCTCCCCTTAGCCACGGCTTTGCCACGGAACGCCGGCAAGGCCAGCCCTCCACCCACAGCCGAGGGTTATCCGACGGGCGAGGACTAGCCTCAGGCCAGAAGTGGGTCTGGGCGCGCCCAGTGAAGGGGAGGCCCTTCAACCCTCCCCTGGCCATCCAGCCGCTCAAGGTTAGCCCAGGCAATGGTTAGCTTCTGCAAAGAAGCTGGCCAAAAGCAAAGGCCCCTGCCCATTCCGGTGTGCAGGGGCCTTTGCATAGAGCGCGCGGTGTGTGTCTAGAGCGTGCGGCGTCGGCGGACCCAGACCAGGCCCGCTAAAGCAGCCGCTCCCATGAGTGTGCTCACCTCCACCAGCCCCGCCTGCGCCCGCTGGCAGCCGCCGCTGGGCTTGGGGGTTGGCGTCGGCGGCACCCGTGTCGGTGTTGGCGCCGCTACCGTGGGGGTAGGCGGCACAGGGGTTGCAGTGGGTGGCACCGGCGTCGCCGTCGGGGGAACAGGCGTGGGGGTAGGCGGCACCGGCGTCGCCGTCGGTGGCACAGGGGTTGGAGAGGGCCGCGGCGTTGGGGTCGGCGCCGGAGTCGCCGTGGGCACCGGCGTCGCCGTCGGAACAGGCGTTGCCGTGGGCACCGGCGTGGGGCTGGGCGTCGGCGTGCGTGTCGGGGTGGGCGTCGGCAGCGCCGAGAAGGTCAGGTTCAGGGTCTTGTCCTCCAGCCCCCCGCTGAACACGCCAGACTCGGCAGCCGCCAGATTATACTCCAGGATGTAGAACGCCACGGGGCGGTTCGTATACCTCGCGTCTGTTGGCCCCACCACGACATCTCGGTACTGCCCGCCCGCTGTCTTCACTCCCTTGGACTTCCAGTCCAGCACCCGGGCCTCGATAGTCAGCCCATCTGGGGCAGGCTGGCCGCCCACCGTCACCGTCCCACGGTAAAACTCCGGGCTCGGCGGGACGCCCTGCGCCAGGACCGCCCCGGCGCCCGCTGCCAGCGTGGCCATTGCCAGGAGGAGTGCCACCAGTAGTGCCAGCTTGTTTCTGCCAGACATTGCTCTCTCCCTACGCATCTACTACGAGGGCCTCCCTCCCCCGGCCGGAGGAGGGAGGCCCTCCACTTGTTCCTCGCCTCTTCTCAGGTCACTACGCTACGGGATGATGAACCCATCCACCAGGGAGTACACCCAGTAGCCGTAGCCGACGCGCACCACGCCGAAGTCCTGCTTGACGTCGGCCTGTGCGGCGGCGATGGCAGCAGCCGCGGTGGTGGGCACCAGCCGGAACCACGTCTGGGTGGCCGGGTCGAAGCGCAGGGCAGCCAGCCAGCCCGGTGTACCACGATCGGTCACCAGGGTGCCCAGGTACACGTTCGCATCGATACCGCCACCCGCCAGGGCCGCTGCCGGGTCCTTGGCCAGGTTCTCCAGGTCAACGCCGCGCTTCAGGGTGAGGATGGGCACCAGGTTCCAGCCCTTCTTCACCTCAATGGCGGGCGGCACCGCCGCTGTCGGAGACACCGGCGGAGGCAGGATGCTCAGCGGCTGGTCCAGGGTGCTGCGCACGAAGTAGGCACTGGTAGCATTCAGCACCGTCACATCCCCGGTGAACAGGCCCGTCGTCGCGTCACGCCGGGAGATGAGCCACTGCTGGGACGCCGCGTCGTACTGCACCACCGCGTCTATGGAGCTGTCCTTGTCGATGACCGCGTTGATAGCGGGGTTAGCAGGCTGGAAGGGCATCGAGAACAGGTTCCAGCCTGGCTTCACCGGGATGCTCACCGCCTTCACCGCTACCAGCTTGAACGTCCACTTGATCTCGTCGGCCACGGTGGTGTCCACGGCCTTGGAGACGTTGCCGGCCTCGTCCTTGGCGTTGATGGTGACCTCGTAGTCGCCCAGCGCCGGCGTGGTCACCGCCAGGGTGTAGGTGACCTTGTCCGAGCTGCTGGCCGTGGGCGTGTAGGTCACCTTGGTGCCGTCGGACTTGGTCACGACGACCGTCGCCTTGGTGATCTCGACAGTCTTGTGGGTGTCGCCCTGGTACTCCTTCTTCTCACCGCCAGCAGCGTAGGCGGCCGCCACGGTGTCATACTGCTGTCCGAAGTCAATGGTGATGAACAGCGGGTCGGTCTGCTGCACCTCGGGCTTGTCGCCGGTCGCCTTCGGCTTGGCGCTGACGCCCGCCGCCTTGAGCTGGGGGTCCTTGCCGTTGTTCAGCACCGGGTCCAACTCGAAGATCGCCGCGGCGCTGTCCTTGGCATTGGTCTTGCCCGTGGTGCCCGAGATGGCATTGACATCCGTGCCGCTCACCCGCACGTTGATCAGGCGCGCCGTGTTGGCTCCGGGGGCATCCGCCTTGTCAACGGTCACGGAGTAGGTGGTCGAGGTGCTCTGGGAGGCCACCTTCGTCACGTTGTCCGCCTCCAGGTTCCCGTCCGCGTCCTTCTGGCGGTCCAGGGTCACCGTGGGCGGGCTCCTGAGCGTCTCGTCCGTGGTGATGGTGACCTTGACCTTCTTGGCGCTGAAAGTGGCATCCAGAGTGGTCGTCAGCTTGGGAGGAGCGCCGTCCACAGCGTCAATGGAGCCCCCGACGTCGGCTGTGTTGCCACCCTTGTCTTTGACCTCGCCAGTGATGACCACCTTGGGCTTGGCATCGGAGGCCATCTCGGACGGCAGGGTCAGGAAGACATCCAGCGGATTCTCCCGCTTCGGATTGGCGAGGTCCTCATTCACGGTGTCAATCAGGCTCGCGGAGATGGGGACTACGCCGCCCACCGTAAAGTCGCCTGGGGCGATGGTGGACTCGTCCAAGCCGCCGCCCAGAGCGTCGTTGGCAGCCAGGGCATCGTCCCTGAAGGTGACCCGCACTCGGTCCCGCTTCGCGTTCGCACCTGTCTTGAGACGAGCACCGGCCGCAGCCGAGGCATCCCAATAGGGCCCTGTGCTGGCCGAAGCCATAACCGGCTTCAGGGCGTCCACCACCAGGGTGTTCGCCTGGCTGCCGGACGTGTCCGGGTCACCGTCGGTCTGCGCCAGGTTACCCGCCCGGTCTGTGGCGTTGACCTGCCACGTGATACTGCCGCCGCCAAAGGAGGCCGTGTAGGCAACCGCCCACCCATTGGTGACGGCGGCGATGCTCGCCTCATCAATGTCCCTCGGGAACACATTGGTGCCGGCAACCTTGATAAACACGTCGTTGTACGCCGCGCCCCTGAAGTCACTCTTGCCGGTCGGGAAGCCCGAGCCGGCATCAGTGACCTCGAACCTGATGATGATGGTCCCCGCCTTCACCACGTTCTTCTTGGCGGGGGTCAGCTCGGCGCTGTCCTGGAGGATCTTCACGTTGGCGATGACGGGTTTCACGGTGTCCACCAGGACCGTCTTGGTCCAGATGTCGTAGCTTGCCTTGATGGTCTGCCCCTCGAACCCGGTCACCTCGCTGTTCGCGGCGGTCTTCAGGTCCGACTGCCCCAGCACAGCGATAGTCGCCACGAAGGGAACCGCCGTGGTGGCCGCTGGTGTGGCGCGGGTTGCGTTGATGGTCTTCTCCGTGGCCGCCCCGCCCAGGGTGTCGTTCTTCACCTTCAGGCCCACGGCCCCAACGCCAACTGCCTGGCTGTCGTCGGTCACGGAGACCGTGAAGGTGAAGTTCAAGGGGTTGCTGTCGAAGATGCGGTACGCCTGACCGATCGCATTGGCGCCGCTCTCAAACTGGCCGGTGGTCTGGTTGGTGGCGCTGAGGGCCTTGATGGTGATGGCGCCGCTGGTGGGGTTGACATCCTGGATCTGCTCCACATCCAGGTCGCCCCGCCCTGCGGCGGTGGTCACCTGCCCCACCACCACCCACTTGTCATTGTACTGGGACTTGATGATCTTGTAGCCCACGCCAGCCGGCACGGCAGCAGTAAAGGCGGCAGCGACGGTGATCGTCCCGGTTGCCTTGACGTTGCCGGTAATGCGCTGGCGTTCACCCACGGCCGGCCCGCCAGCCACCAGGCTGGTGATCTCCACGTAGGCCTGGGCAAGGGCATTGTCTGCCTCAGCCCGGCCAGTGTCTACCACCGTCGTGGCAGTTCCAAGCGCCGTCGAGGTGCCGGTCCCCTGGACGCTCCACTCCGCCGGGGTGGTGGCGATGCCCCGCACACTGTCCGTCAGGGCGGTGGCGTTGGCTGCCACAGCCGCGGTGGCGGTGCTGCTGATCAGCAGGTTGTGGCTGCGGACCCACTTGGGGTTAGGGTCCGCCATGGTGGTGGCGGCCATCGCCTTCCCAGGCATGGCAAAGGGCGCCACCAGGGAGAGCAGCATGGCCAGGACGATAAAGATTCCGAGCATCTTCTCCGTTGTCTTCACCTTCTACCCCCTCTTGCAGTTGTGGTGTTCCGTTCTTCATACTCCTGGGGTTCACAGGCCGAGGAAAAACACGCGCCCGGACTGCCCCGCAGCCGGGCCCCTGGGGTCAGGACGGGTCGGCGCGCGATAGGCTTCCCGCCAGGCTCATATGAGCTCCTTCCTCGAGGGTCGAACCTCGCATCTACTCCGGGCCCTCGCTCCCCGCTCAGGCCCACCCTGTTGGAGAGGGCTCCCCCGGACACCCTCCGCCTTCCCTCGGTACATGTAACGACGCTGCCGCCAGGATGGTTCCACGCCCGCGGATGATGCCTCCCAGGGCCACCGGCCCACGGGCCGGCTCCGGGCCGCAGGAAAGCCCGGCATGGTGCTGGGGGCCCTCAAGCCAGTGGCCCCCTTTTGCCCCGCTGCACCGGGCTAGCGTTCATCAAAAAAGGGCAAGCCAGGGAAATCCCGGGCTCTGCCCCCCCACCGGAATCCGACATGGAATGCTACCGCAAAGGGAACCCCCTTGTCAAGCCCTTCGGGTGGCCCTTCCCTGGTGGTTTTTAGCCCGTATGGCTCTGCCAGCAGGGTGCTGAACAACCCTCTTCGACCATCCCCCTGCCCCCTTTCCTTCGCCAGGTTCAGGACAGGCTCTGGCCAGGAAGGGGGTGAGTTTGTATCTGGGGGGACACCCCTTCGTCAGGTTCAGGGCAGGCCCCCAGACCCCCGCCAAAGGGGCTTCGCCCCTCTGGACTCCCCCTTTTCCAGCAGCCTGTTAGGGCAAAGCCCCATTCGACTTGCTCAGGCGACCTGCCCAGGGTGAACGGGGCAGCCAGCCTCGCCGAAGCAGCCTACTCCTCCACAACCAGCAACTCCTCTTCCTTGACCTCCCCATTCGCAATGCGGAAGGCCCGTACCGCCGGGCGCTCCCTGTCCATGAGCGAGACCAGGAGGTAGAAAGCCTCGGGCCAGGAGGCCAGGCGGACGTCGGTGGCGGAAGGGTACGCCGGGGTGTGGGTGTGGGAGTGGTAGATGGCCAGCACCTCCCAGCCGTTGTCCTCGATCTCGCGGTAGGTGTGGTAGAGCTCCCGGGGGTCCATGCTGTAGCGGTAGGGGCTGTGCTCCACGTTGGACATCGGATAGAGCCTGGCGACCCGGCCTTCCCTGGCCGCCAGGATGCCGCAACACTCGTTGGGGTCTTCCCGCAGGGCGTGGGCCACCATGGCGTCCACGTGGCGCCTCTCTAGCTGGAGCACGGCTCAACCTTCCGAAGAGCTTCGATACGAGGTTCTTGAAGTGCCGCCCAGGTGTGCGCGCAGGGCTTCTGCCCTTCGCAAACGCTCACCCCCTCTCCTGGCAGGAGAGGGGACTAGGCGGTGAGGTCATCCAGCGGCTAGAACTCTGCCTTGGACAGGGTGGCGAGGAGCTCGGCGCTACGCGCTACGAGCCTGCCCTGGACGACCCTCGGCTCGCCACTTCCGTCTCTGCCTTGGACAGGGTGGCGAGGAAGTCGGCGTTGGTCTCGGTGCGCCCCAGGCGCTCCAGGACCCGCTCGGTGGCCTCAGCGGAGTCCGTGCCGCCGGAGGTGATCATGGTCATCATGCGTCGCAGGAGCCACACCTGGCGCAGGGTCTGCTCCGAGAACAGCAGCTCCTCGCGGCGGGTGCCACTGCGCTGAACGTCAATGGCCGGGAAGACCCGCCGCTCGGCCAGCTTGCGGTCCAGGTGAATCTCGCAGTTGCCCGTGCCCTTGAACTCCTCGTAGATCACCTCGTCCATGCGGCTGCCGGTGTCAATGAGGCAGTTGGCGATGATGGTCAGGCTGCCCCCCTCCTCGGTGTTCCGGGCCGCCCCGAAGAAGCGCTTGGGCGGGTAGAGGGCGGCGGGGTCAATGCCGCCGGAGAGGGTCCTGCCGGTGGAAGGAAGGGCCAGGTTGTAGGCGCGCACCAGGCGCGTGAGGCTGTCCAGCAGGATGACCACGTGCTTCCCACCCTCCACCAGGCGCTTGGCCCGCTCCAGGGACAGCTCGGCGGTGCGGCAGTGGTCTTCCACGGGCTCGTCAAAGGTGGATGCGTAGACCTCCCCCTGGACAGAGCGGCGGATGTCCGTGACCTCCTCAGGGCGCTCCCCAACCAGCACAACCATGATATGGAGGTTCGAGTAGTTGGTGGTCATGCCATTGGCGATGTGCTTGAGCAGGTAGGTCTTGCCCGCCTTGGGTGGGGAGACGATGAGGGCCCGCTGCCCTCGCCCGATGGGGGCAACCAGGTCCACCAGGCGCTGGGAGAGGTTCTTCGCGCCGGTCTCCAGCTTGACCTGCTCCGTGGGGAAGATGGGCGTGAGGGCATCGAAGGGGGGCCGTGACCTGGCCTGCTCTGGGTCCAGGCCGTTGACCACCTCAACGCGTATCAGGCCGAAGTATCGCTCCCCCTCCTTGGGGGGCCGCACCTGCCCCGCCACCTGGTCGCCAGTCCGGAGGGCGAAGCGGCGGATCTGAGACTGGGAGACGTACACATCCCCGGGACCGGGACGCACCCCATTCTGACGCAGGAATCCGTACCCCTCGGTGACAATCTCCAGAATGCCGGTGGCCAGGACATATCCCTGCTGCTGGGCATACGCCTCCAGGATGCGAAGGGTGAGGTCCTCCCTGCGCAGGGCGCCCGTCTCCTCGACGCCGAGCTGGCTCGCCAGTTCGATGAGCTCCTCTTTTGTCTTCCCGTCCAGATCCGCTATGTTTCGTGTCGTCTCCATTGTTCTGCCCTCATCGTGTTGTGAAGTCGCGTGTCATGAAGTCGCTGGAGAGGGAACATTTCCCTGCGCATACGGCGTCAACGGCCGTCCTGAACCAGAGGAAAGCTTCTCTCCGAAAACAAGAGGCAGCTACCACCCTGACCCCGCTCGACCCCCAGACCAGCGCGAAGGAAACCGAGTATAAAGGAACGGAGCTCAGCGGCAGAGCCCGCCGCCCAGGCAAGAGCTTCCCCACGGAGGCTGAGCCATCACGCCTTCCCTCGGAGCGCCTTTCGCCAGTCCTCGGCGAACCGGGCCGCCCCCACCTCGGTGAGCGGGTGATGGGCCATCTGCATCAGCACCTTGAAAGGCAAGGTCGCGATATCGGCCCCGGCCTTGGCCGCAGCCACCACGTGGAGGGGATGGCGCAGGCTGGCCGCCAGGACCTTGGTGGGTATCCTGTAGGTGCGGAAGATGCCCACGATGTCTTCCACCACCTGCATCCCGTCGTGCCCCTCGTCGTCCAGCCGGCCCACGAAAGGGCTTACGAAAAACGCGCCAAGCTGCGCCCCCAGCAGGGCCTGGTTGACCGAGAAGCACAGGGTCTGGTTCACCCGAATCCCCTCTCGCGCCACCACCGCCATCGCCTCAATCCCCTGCAAGGTGCTTGGCAGCTTCACCACTACATTGGGATGCCACCTGGCAATGTCCCGGCCCTGCTGGATCATGCCCGCTGTCTCCAGGCTAGCGACCTCGACGGAGACGGGGCCGTTCACCAGCTCGGCGATCTCCAGGACAGCGCTCTTGTAGCGCTCCATGTCCCCGATGCCTTCTTTGGCCGCCAGGGATGGATTGGTAGTCACGCCGCTGAGGACGCCCAGCCGGGCCGCCCCGCGCACCTCCTCAAGGTTCGCCGTATCCAGAAAGAGCTGCATGGGCATCGCCTACCTTCGTAGCGCCTGCTGGCGCCCCAGCCTTGTACGAAAAGCCCTCTGTCTAGCTCGCTGTCGCCCTGAGCTCTTCGACAAAGCCTGCCCTGCGTTTTCCGACGGGCTCAGAATGACTTTCAGAACGCCTGTATGTGCAAAGCCCTGCCGCCCCATTCTATCCGGCAGCACTCTGGCCGTCCAGAGGGAGGGGATGTTGCCCGCCCTCCCGCAGCACGGTCTTCGCCACCCCGATGAAGTCCCGAAAGAGGGGATGGGAGCGATTGGGCCGGGACTGGAACTCTGGATGGAACTGGGTGCCCAGCATGAAGGGGTGCCCAGCCACCTCGGCGATCTCCACGAACCTGGCGTCGGGGGAGAGGCCCGTGAAGCGCATGCCGCTGGCTTCCAGGGGTGCACGAAAGAGGTTGTTCAACTCGTAGCGGTGGCGGTGACGCTCGTGGACCAGGTCAGTGCAGTAGGCCTCGTGGGCCTTGCTCTCGGGAACGAGGGCGCAGGGGTAGGAACCCAGGCGCATCGTCCCCCCCTTGGCCGTGACCGCCCGCTGCTCCGGCATGAGGTCGATCACCGGGTTGGGGGTCTCCGGGTCAAACTCCGTGGAGTGGGCATGGGCCAGCCCAGCGCAATGGCGGGCGAACTCCACCACCATGAGCTGCATGCCCAGGCAAAGGCCCAGGTACGGGACACCATGCTCCCGGGCGTACTGAGCTGCCGTCACCATTCCTTCCACGCCTCGGGACCCGAACCCCCCAGGCACCACGATGCCGCAGACAGAGCGCAGGAAGGCGTCTGGCCCCTGCTTCTCCACCTCCTCGGAGGGGACCCAGGAGATCTGCACGTCCCGGTTGTGATAGAGGCCAGCATGGCGCAGCGCCTCCCTGACCGAGATATAGGCATCGGGGAGGTCAGCATACTTGCCAACCACGGCCACCGGCAGGGGCTCCTTGGGTTCTTTCAGGTGCTCCACCAGCTCCCGCCACTCCCCCAGGTCGGGCTCTCGCCGGGGAAGCCCCAGGGCCTCCGCCAAGAGCCCCCCCAGGCCAGCCTCTTCCAGGATGAGCGGGACCTCGTAGACCGTGGGAACGGTCATGAGGGGGATCACCGCCCTCCGGGGGACATCACAGAAGAGGGCGATCTTGGCCTTGATCTCCTCAGGTACGGGGTGATCGCTGCGGCAGAGGATGCAGTCGGGCTGGATGCCAATGCTGCGCAGCTCCTTGACGCTGTGCTGCGTGGGCTTCGTCTTCAGCTCCCCCGTCGTCGAGATGAAGGGCAGCAGTGTGAGGTGGACATAAAAGCAGTTCTCCCTACCCACGTCGTTGCGCATCTGCCGTACGGCCTCCAGGAAAGGCAACCCCTCGATGTCTCCCACCGTGCCACCCACCTCCACCACCACCACCTCAGCGCCGGTCTCCTCAGCGAGCCCCCTGATGCTCTCCTTGATGGCGTTGGTCACGTGAGGGACAGTCTGGATGGTGCCCCCCAGGTAGTCGCCGCGTCGCTCCCGGTTGATGACGGAACTGTAGACCTGGCCTGCGGTCACGTTGGACGAGCGGGTCAGCTCGATGTCAATGAACCGCTCGTAGTGCCCCAGGTCCATGTCGGTCTCACATCCGTCGCGGGTGACAAACACCTCACCGTGCTGGTAGGGAGACATGGTGCCAGGGTCCACATTGAGGTAGGGATCCAGCTTCTGCACCGAGACCTTCAGGCCCTGGCTCTTCAGGATGCGCCCGATGGAGGCGACGCTCACCCCTTTCCCCACAGAACTGACAACCCCACCCGTCACGAAGATGTACTTGCTCATGGCAGCAGCAACTCACCATCCATGCAGATGCCCTGGAAGAGGGCGCTGGGAGGGACCGAAGGGGGCTGGGACTTCTAACGAGGGGTCACCAGACCAGGGCTGCTTCCCGATCTTGTCCGTGGAACCGAAACCCACACCTCACCCACCTGTAAGGCAGGAGGGGCTTTCCCATACCAACCTGAAAGGATTATAGGGCTGTCCCTGGGGCCTGTCAAGGTGATGACGTCGCCACCCCAGGGTCTTTTGCAGAGCTTTGAACGGTGAGCTAAACTATGCCCTGTCATTCTGAGGAGCGCAGCGACGAAGAATCTGGGGTGAGGCTGTCCCCAACCCCGCCAGATTCTTCGCTTCGCTCAGAATGACACCCACCAGTCCAAGCTGACCAATGGAAACGTTTAGACCGCTATGCATGGCTCTGTAGTAGG
>JACQUN010000088.1 GCA_016210285.1 Chloroflexota bacterium | reverse complement strand
TGCTGCGGCGTCGGCGGCGAAGGAGTAGGACACGAGCTGAGGGTTGAAGCCACGCTCTACCCAGTAGGGGATGCGGTGGACCCCGGCCCCACCCATGCCGAAGCCCACCAGCATGAAGGCAAGGGTCAGCTTCCAGAGCGTTGCAGTGCGCAGCGCCTCCCCTGCAGTCCAGGCAGGCTCCTCCTGCCGGGGGCTATGCGCTCCCACGGTGCGTGGCGTCGCCTCGCCGTCAGGGGCCAGGCCCATGTCCTCCGGCTGACGCCGCAGGAACAGCAGGGACAGGGGCACAATGATGGCGGTGCTGACGATGCCGAGCACCACCCATGCGCCGCGCCACCCCAGGCCGGCGATGAGGAGCTGGGTGATCGGCAGGAAGGCAACGGCCCCGACGCCAAAGCCGACGGTGGCCACTGACATGGCGCGGCCCCGCTGGCGCACGAACCACTTGGCCACGGGGACCGAGGTGAGGAGGCCGCCGGGGGCGGAGAGCCCTACCAGTCCAACGAGAGCGAAAAGCAGAAAGAGTTGCCATACCTCATGGATGAAGCCAAGGCCTACCAGGCCGAGCCCAGTCACCAGGGCCGCTGCTGCCACCAGGAAGCGCGCCCCATGCTGGTCCAGCAGCCTCCCAAGGTTGAAGCTGGAGACGCCTCCGGCCAGGGAGCGGGCCGTCTGCGCCCACCCGATGAGGCTGCGGGACATGCCCAGCTCCGTGCCCATGGGCAGGACAAAGAGGCCGAAGTTGAGCGTGCCTGTAGCCTGGATGGCCACATTCACCGCACACAGGGTTGCCACCACAACCCAGCCGTAGAAAACCCGTGGGCGCACGTTCGCTCCTTGGCGTTCCCCTGGCTGCCCGCCGGGTGATGGGGCGCCGACCTGGCACCCCGAGGGATGCGAACCCGCCCTGGCCGCTGAGGTGCTGAGGCCGCCGAGAGTGCGGCGGGGCGGGTCCTCCTTGCTTTCCCTGGGCAATCAGGCCGCATTATAATGCAAGGCCGAGAGTGTAGGGTAACTGGCACACCCTATCCCGGGCCTGGAGCAATATCGCAGGAGCGTGCTGCCCATGAGCCAGACCCAGCAGCCGCCTGGCGGCCAGGCCACTGCTTATCGCCTGGGGCAGCTCACCCTGCTTCTTCTCTTCCTTCTGGCCCTGGCAGGGGGTATCCTGCTGGTGGTGCGGCAGGCGGCCCCCAGGGGCGTCTCGGTTACTATCCCAACTCCCACCCCTGCCCCAGAGGTGAAGGTCTATCTCAGCGGCGCTGTAGCCAGGCCAGGGGTCTATCTCGCTCGCCCTGGCGACCGCCTGGCCGATGCCCTGGCCTCTGCCGGTGGGCCTACCCCAGACGCTGATCTCGCGCTGGTCAATCTGGCGCTGCGTCTCCAGGATGGGGGCCAGTACCATGTCCCACGCCAGGGAGAACGCACCGCCCCCAGTGAGGGGATGCCCCCTTCGGGGCAGCCACCATCCCCAAGCGGCGGCGCGACGGGGCCGGGGGCAGCCTTCGAGAAGGTCAACCTGAACACAGCGACGGTTCAGCAGCTTGAGGCGCTCCCTGGAATTGGCGAGGTGAGGGCGAAGGCCATTGTGAGCTACCGGCAGGAGCACGGGTCATTCCGGAGCGTGGGGGAGCTGCTCAGGGTGAGCGGCATCGGCTCGGCGACCCTGGAGCGAATACGGCCGCTGGTCACGGTGGAGTAGGCAGGAGAAGGACAGGGATCGGCCGATGCTCTTGACCGCTGTGGCTGCGGCTTGGGTCCTGGGGCTGGCCCTGGCGTTGCCCCGCCCCCTGCCTCCTGCATCCCTTGCCCTGTTCGCTCTGGCCTTTGTGTCCCTGGCGCTGTACCTGCGCCTGTGGTTTCGCCGGGGCCACGCCTCTGCCGCGCGTTCTCTGTGGCTCCTTCCGCTGCTCCTGGCAGCCTTGGCCCTGGGGGTCCTGCGGGGGGAGACCTCAAGGGTTCAGCCAGCAGCCCCGGATGTTGCCACGCTGAACGGCGAGGGTCCCGTAGGAGTGCGGGGGCGCGTCGTCGCTGACCCTGACCACTCTGGGAGCGCCTACCGCCTGCGCCTGGAGGTGGAGGCCATTGAGCTGGAGGGGCGCTGGCAGGAGGCGTCGGGTCGGCTCCTGGCGAGGGTGCGGCCTTCCCAGGAGCTCATTGCCGCACGTGGCGAGCCCTACCTGCGCTATGGCGACCGGCTCCTGCTCCGGGGCCGGGTAGAGGAGCCGCCTGCCTTGCTCGGCTTTGACTACCCGGAGTACCTGGCCCGCCAGGGGATTCGCTCCGTCACGGACTACCCCTCTGTCCGGCTGCTGGAGGAAGGGAGTGGCCCCCGGGCCTGGCTCTTTGCCCTGCGGCACCGCCTGGCGCGGGCGCTGCAGGGAGCGCTCCCCGAGCCGCAGGCATCCCTGGCCGTTGCCCTGCTTCTGGGTCCTCGAGGGGACATCCCCCCTGAGATTCGAGATGCCTTTGTCGCAACAGGCACGGCCCACATTCTTGCCATCTCGGGGCAGCAGGTCGCCATTCTCCTGGGCATCCTCCTGGGGGCTACCCGTGCCGTGTTTGGCGGGCGGCGGCTGGCCCTGCTGCTGCCCTTCGCGGGCATCTGGCTCTACTCCCTCCTTACGGGGATGGAGCCCCCAGTGGCACGGGCGGCCATCATGGGGACGATCCTGCTGCTGGCCCGCTTGCTGGGGCGTGAGGGGAGCAGTCTTCCCGCTCTGGCTGCTACCGCAGCGGCGATGCTGGGGCTCGATCCCCGGCTGCTGGGGGATGTCTCTTTCCAGCTCAGCTTTGCCGCTGTGGCTGGCATGGCAGTCCTGGCCGAGCCGCTGGAAGGATGGCTCCACTCCATTGTTGCCCGTCGCCTTGGTGAAGGGAGCCCTCTCCTGGGCCCGGCCAGGGCCGTGGCGGCTGCCTTGGCGACCAGCGTGGCTGCGACCGCCGGGATCCTGCCCCTTCTCGCCTTCCATTTTCAACGACTCTCCCTGGTGGGCGTTCCCGCGACGCTTCTCACCCTGCCCGCCCTGCCTCTCGTGATTGTGGTGGGAGGGGCTGCTGCCGTGCTGGGGCTTCTTTCCCCTGTCCTGGCCCTACCTCTGGGCTGGCTGACGTGGCTGCCCGTGGCCTACCTGCTCAAGGTGGTGGAGCTGGTCGCTCGGCTCCCCGGCATTGTGGTTACCACTGGGGTTCTGGGTGTTCCCTTGCTGTGGGGCTACTATGGTGTCCTGGCGCTTCTGGCCTTCCGCGACCCACTGCGGGCAGAAGCCCGGGTGCTTCCCGCCGTCATCTCCCGTGTGCTGCGGAGCGGCCCGCGGCCCCTGTTCCCCCTTCGCTGGGCCTTTCCTGCCGTAGGGGCGATGGCCGTTCTCCTCTGGGGCGCCGCCTTCTCCTGGCCCGATGGGCGTCTCCATGTGGTCTTCCTGGACGTGGGACAGGGGGATGCCATCCTCCTCCAGACCCCATCGGGGCGCCAGGTGCTGGTGGATGGCGGCCCCGACCCGCGCCGCCTGGCCCGGGCCCTGGGCAGCCGCCTCCCCTTCTGGGACCGTGGGCTGGACCTGGTGGTGCTCACACACCCCCACCGGGACCATATTGCTGGCCTCAACGAGGCCCTGCTCCGCTATCGAGTGGGGATGGCCCTGGACCCCCAGCTACGCTACGCTTCGGCGGAGTACCAGGAATGGCAGGAGCTCTTGGGGAAGGAGGACATTCCTGTTGTCCAGGCCGTGGTGGGGCAGGAGCTGGCCCTGGGCGACGGGGTTGTCCTCCAGGTGCTGCACCCCGGTGAGCAGTTGCTCCAGGGCACCAGCGAGGACGTGGACAACAACTCCGTGGTGCTGATGGTCCGCTACGGGGAGGTTCGCTTCCTGCTGGCAGGGGAGATCCACCGGGAGGCAGAGGAGTACCTGCTGGCGGCCAGCGGGGCCGAGGGAGGGGGACGCCCACCGCTGGGGGCCACGGTGCTGAAGGTGGCCCACCACGGCAGCCAGACCTCTTCATCCCCGGAGTTTATTCGGGCGGTTGCCCCAGCCTTCGCTGTTATCTCGGTGGGCGAGGGAAACCCCTTCGGCCACCCGCATCCCGCCACGCTGGAGACCCTGCGGCGACTCCTGCCTCCGGAGCACATCCTTCTCACCTCGTCCCGCGGCACGATTCAGTTCACTACGGACGGCGCTCGCCTCTGGCTGTCCACGGAGCGGCAGGGCGGTTCCCTGGCTCCTGGGGGTGGAGTAAGATAGGCGGGGAAGCTTCAGGAGGTGAACCCGTGGTCTTTCGGGTGGACGGCCGTGCCGCTGACCAGCCTCGCCCCGCCTCCATCTCCCTGGGCTATCAGCTCTTCCCCGAGGGCTCGGCCCTCATCGAGGTGGGGAACACCCGGGTCCTGTGCGCCGTGTCTGTTGAGGACAGGGTGCCGCCCTTTCTCCGCGGCAGCGGGAAGGGCTGGGTCACCGCGGAGTACGGCATGCTCCCCCGTGCAACGCTGACGCGCACCCCAAGAGAGGTGTCCAGCAACCGGGAGCGGGGCCGCAGCATGGAGATCCAGCGACTCATAGGGCGGTCCCTGCGGGCCGTCACCGACCTGGAGGCACTGGGGGAGCGAAGTCTGATGGTGGACTGCGACGTCCTCCAGGCCGACGGCGGCACCCGCACGGCAGCCATCACTGGGGCGTATGTGGCCCTCTACCACGCCTTCCACAGTTTGAGGGGGCGTGGTGTATTCAAGACGGTCCCTCTGCGCTGCGCTGTGGCCGCCATCAGCGTGGGCATCGTGGATGGGGAGCCCTTGCTGGACCTCTGCTATGAAGAGGACTTCCGGGCCCAGGTGGACTTCAACGTAGTCATGACGGAGAAGGGCGAGCTGGTGGAGCTCCAGGGCGCCGCCGAAGGCAAACCCTTCGCCCGTGCCACCGTGGAGCCCCTCCTGGACCTGGCGGAGAGGGGGCTGCGCTCCCTTTTCCAGGTGCAGCGCCAGGCTATTGAGACCCTTCATTGAGGCAGGGGCCCCTGGCATCTTCACAAAGGAAGCGGCGCGCAGCGCGCGCCGCTTCCTTTGCCCTCCCAAGGCAGGTGCCTAGTAGCTCACTACCCGGTCAACCTCGGCTACCAGTTGGGCGTACTCCTTGGGCGTCGTGTACTTGGCGTTCTTACCGACCAAGTCCTGGTCGGTTACCCCGCGGGCGCGGGCTCAGCCGCCTCACACCACAATGGGGGTTTTGTGCTGCACCACCTGGCCGATGAGCTCCTTCAAAGAAGGCCATCCCACCGGAGTCACATTCTGGGCGATGACGTCTTTCAGGAGCAGGACGGCATCGCCCAGCAGGGCGACCGTCGGCTGGTGCCCAGCCTCCACAGACCCGCTGGCCCCGATGAAGGGGAATGCAGCCCTGGTCGGGTCATCGGAGGCGTGGGTGCCCACCCATAAGATTCTCGCCACGGTCGTGTCACCTCCCTTCTTCCCGTCTCTCCCCAGGAGTCCTTTTCGACATCCTTTAGGGGCTCTGCTTAGCCTATCATGCCTCTCTGCCGCTGTCAACCACCTCTTCCTTCCAATTTCTAATGGGATATATCTAGTCCACTTTGTCCACCTGGCCGAGTTGGCGGGCCAGGGGCAGCAGGCGCAGGGCATTGGCCACCACCAGAGCGCCGCCGACCGCGATGGCGATGGGGGCCCCCAGGAACCCGGCGATGGCCCCGGCCTGGAAGCCGCCCAGAGGGGTGAAGCCGAAGGTAAAGACGTAGAGGCCCATGGTGCGCCCCCGCATCCGGTCAGGCACGATGCTCTGCAGCAGGGTGCCCAGAGCGGTGTCGTAGGTGGCGGCCATAGCTGCGGCCATGCCCAGCAGGACCAGGGACAAGGGAAACCAGGGGGAGGCCGCGAAGAGCACCAGGAACAGCCCAAAGCCTGCGGCGGCGGCGACCAGCAGCACCCCCTTCCACCGGACATCGCCCAGGCTTGCCACCAGGAGGGTTGCCGCGAGGCCCCCTGCCCCGCCGGCAGAGGTGAGAAGCCCCAGCCCTGAGGCGCCCACCCTGAGGACATCGCGGGCCATGACCGGGAGCATGAAGTGGTAGGAGAAGCCGAAGACCTCGGTGAGCAGGCTCATGAAGAGCAGGGAGCGCAGGACGCCGGGGCGGAAGGCGCTCTCGATAGCGCCCTGCAGGACCCCCAGGACCGGCTGCCCGCCCTGTGGCCCGCCGAGTTGCCTGGGCACCCTCACCAGGAGCCCCAGGGCAATCGCGTAGGCGGTGCAGATGAGGAAATAGGCGCTGCTGACGCCTGTGGCGGCGATGAGGAGGCCACCTGCCAGGGGGCTCACGATGCGCATGGCGCTCATCGCCATGAAGTTCGCTGCGTTGGCGTTGAGCAGGGCGCGTCGTCCCACGAGGTCGAAGACCAGGGCATTGCGGGCTGGCCAGAGCATCGCCATCACCGTGCCGTAGAGGAAGGCGGCCACGAGGATGTGCCAGAGCTGGATGGCCCCCGTGAGCGTCAACATGGCGAGAGCCAGGGCAACGAGGCCATTGACCCCCTGGCCCACCGCCAGCAGACGTCGGCGGTCCACCCGGTCGGCCAGGACCCCACCTGGGAGGCTGAAGAGCAGGGTGCTGAGACCCCTCAGCCCGGCGGCAATGCCCACCCACAGGGGCGAGTCGGTGATCTCCAGGACCAGCCACCCCTGAGCCATGACCTCCAGGGTGGAGGCCGACGAAACAGCCAGAACGTTCCCCCAGAACCACGGGTAGCCCGTGTGGCGGAAAGCGAGCAAGAAGCGCGGTCCTTCCGCTGCCGGTGGCGTCCCTGCTGGGCTCTGGTCTCGGTTCTGTTCCATCGCTCCCTTTGCCTGGTGCCGACCTTACTGAGGCCAGCCGTCGGCGGCGTTGGGACACGGGCTAGAGTCCCCAGGGCCGAACGGCGGGGGCGGTGGGCGCAGCCGCGTTCCAGCGGGGGCAGTCGGGGGAGATGTTGGGGGAATCCTCGGGTAGACTGTTGGGCGGCCCCGTTCATGGTTCGACAAGCTCACCACGAACGGAGAACCCTAATCCGCTCGCCCTGAGCTTGTCGAAGGGCAACTGGGAAGATACATGTTTCTTCTGACTCAGGATACCAGCGAGGTGAAGGTCTCCCCCTCACGCCCTCTCTATGCGCGCCCCGCACCCCTGGGAAGCGTCTCCTTGCCCGCCGAGGCGCGCCCTTGCCGTAGATAGTAGGTCATGGATTGGAGGGCCAGCACCGGGTCAATGTTGCGCGCCTTGACGCCGTTGGGGACCCTGGGGGCAATGGGGGCGTAGTTCAAGATGGCCCCGACGCCGCACTTCACGAGAAGGTCAATCACCGCCTGGGCATGGTCTGCGGGCACCGCCACGATGCCGATGCGGACGTCCAGGGCTCGCAGGGCGGATTCCAGCTCGGAGATGGGCCGCACGATCAGTCCCCCAACGACCTGCTCCACCTGCCTGGGGTCCGAATCGAAGGCAGCGACGACCCTGAACCCCTCGGGGGCAAACCCTGGGTAGCTGATGATGGCACGCCCCAGGCGTCCGATGCCGATGACCGCGGCGTTCCACTCCCGATTCAGGCCCAGGATCTGGCGGAGCTCGCTGAGCAGGTAGCTTACATTATAGCCGCGCCCCTGCTTCCCAAACCTGCCGAAGTAGCTCAGGTCCTTGCGGATCTGGGCAGCCGTCATCTGGAGCCTGCTGCCCAGTTCCTGGGAACTCACCACCTCCACGTCTTGCTGGAGAAGGGCATTGAGGACTCGGACGTAGAGCGGCAGTCGCTGAACCACAACCTCGGGAACGTCCATGAACCCCTCAGGATACCATAAGCAAGGTTGAGCCTCATTGTAGAAGGGAGAAACGGCTGCCGTCAAGGGTTTGTGAAAAAAGACGCTTCTCGCGCCGCGTTTCGCTTGGGGAAACAGGAGGGAACCTCAACCTGGCTCGTCCAACGGTAGGATCCTTTCGCCCAACGTGTAGAGGAAGGCGCAAAAGGCAAACACCCCTGTCACAATCAGGAGTTCGGTGTAGCTTGGGGCATAGTGCAAGGGGGCTGTTCCCCCCGCCACAGGAATCAGTTGCCCGGCAACCTCGAGGTCGTATCTGGCAGCAAAGAGGCCAGCGATGACCATGAAAAAGGCCAGCCCAACCCCTGGGACCGTTCTGGCCCTGGGATTGAGAAGAATGAGGAGAGGAACGAGAATCCCAAGGAGTATCTCCAATCCCCAGAAGGGCACGCTCAGCGGCCCTTTCACCAGGAGCATCAGGGCCTCGAACTTTTCCGGAACATGCCCGTATAGCCCCACAATGGTCTTCCAGACCAGGAAAAAGAGGAGAATCCCAAGGGAGAGAGCCAGAAGCTTACCCAGGTCGAGTATGAGCTGTTTCACCTCTGCGCTCACTGCTCTTCTCGCTACCCTGTAGTCGAGAAGGGTGACCAGCGCCAGGAGAGCGGCGCTAGCGATATACCGGTATCTTCTAGGCTGTCTTGCCCAACTGCATGGGGTTGATCAGACCACTGACTCCGCCGCGGGAGAGGTCTATGCCGCCTCCAACGACTCCAGCAAGGTCTCCCCTTTTCCCTACGACGGGGACCAGCACGGAGAGCACACGGGTCTGAGCAAAACCGAGGGCAAACGTACTGGAGATGTAGGGGGTGAGGCTGTTGAGCGTCGCCATCGCTTCGGGGTCGTCGGAAAGCGGTTTGCCCACCCACTCAGGGCGCGGGGGCCGGGCGTGGAGCACCCTCCCCTGTCTGTCCAGGAGGAAGACCGGCGTGAGGGTTCGCGACCACTGGTAGAAATCGTCGAGAGCCTGCGCCTCTGGAGCCGGGTTCTCATCTTCGAGCTCGTGTGACAGCAGGGTGGCAAACTGTTCCAGGTCATCGAGGGCTTTCGCGAGGACCTGGTCTACACTCTGGGCCACGGTTTGAGCTATGAGCACCCGCTCATTGAGGCTTCTCTGGGTGCTCTTGTGTACTGCGCGTACGCCCAAAAAGGTGAGGACACCAACGAGAACAAGCAGCCCAACCCCTCTTAGAGCCCGGCTTTCTTCTGCAGGCCCACGGCTCCACCCCCCTCTTTGGACATTGTAGCCATTTGTGATGTCAGGAACAAGCTCAGGCTGCTGTGTTGTTCATGTTCATTGACAGCCAGGAAGCCCTTTGCTACTCTGAGCTAGGGCTGTTGGCGGGATTGTCGAATGCTCTTGGTTACAGGGGCGACAGGGTTTGTGGGCCGCCATGTGGTGGCGGCCCTCCACGCTGCTGGGGTTCAAGGGATCCGCTGCCTTGTCCACACCCCAGAACGGGCGGCCGCCCTCCAGCGTTTCGGGGTGGAGCTGGCCCAGGGGGACGTGCTCGACCCGCCTTCTCTGCAACGGGCAATGGCGGGCGTCCACACGGTGGTGGACCTGGTGGCGGTCATCCGGGAATGGGGCCGGTCCACCTTCCAGAGCATTAACCAACTGGGGGCCTGGAACGTGGCGGAGGCGGCCAAGGCAGCAGGCGTGCGCCATCTGGTCCACATGAGTGTCGTCGGGGCCGGCGACGACTTGCGTTACCCCTACCTGCGCAGCCGCTGGCTGGGAGAGCAGGAGGTCATCCATAGCGGCATCCCCTCCACGGTCCTGCGCTTCTCCATCGGCTTTGGGGAGGGAGACGAGTTCGTGAACGTGCTCGCGGCCCTGGTGAAGGCGCTGCCCGTGACCCCGGTGGTCGGCAATGGCCGAAACCGCTTCCAGCCCATCCATGTGGAGGACGTTGCCCGTTGCGTGGCGCTGGTCGTGGCAGGGGAAGGCTACCGGGGCCGGGCCATTGACATTGGGGGGCCAGAGTACCTCACCTATGACCAGCTCATAGATATCGTTGCGGAGGCGTGCGGTGCGCGGCACCCCAAGGTACACGTCCCTGTCCCGCTGATGCGACCGCTGGTGGCCCTGATGGAGCGGGTGCTGCCGAGGCCCCCCGTGACCCTGCAACAGCTCAAGCTGCTGGATGTGGACAATGTCACAGACCTGAACTCGGTTGAGCAGAACTTCGGGTTCGGGCCGCGCCCCTTGCGGGGGAACATAGGCTACGTCGCCAGGATCCAGCGGCAGGATGCCTTCAGGATCCTTGCTGGCGTCCTGCCACGCCATATCCGGGACCATTAGGTGAGCCTCGTGTTGGCGGAAACCTGAAGCGGGGTTCCCCCCGCCTTTTCCTTCGACGAGCCCATCGCTCATTCGGGACCTCGCACGAGATGCTGGAAACCCTCTTGCCGCTCTGAGGTGTGAGAATATCCGGCACGTCACTGGGCCGGACGGGTTTCGGGAAGGGCAGCAGCAACGTCGGACTACCAGACGGCGCTTCATCGGCTCCTCAGCCTGACAGACCTGGAGCGGGTTGCGGCCTCCAGCACGGCCCAGCCTCGCTATGACCTGGGACGCATGCACGCCCTGCTCCAGCGCCTGGGGGAGCCGCATCTGAAAACCCCAGCCATTCACATCGCGGGGACCAAGGGTAAGGGCAGCACCTCGGCCATGGTCAACTCCATCCTGCTGGCCAACGGGTACACCACGGGCCTGTACACCTCCCCCCATCTCCACACCTTCCGGGAGCGCATCCGGCTGGGCCAGGAGCCGGTGAGCGAGGAGCGCTTTGCTGCCCTGGTCGAGGCCCTCTGGCCAACTCAGGAAGGACTGGCGTCGGAAGGGGTCCGTGGCCCTGTCACGGTCTTTGAGATGCTGACCGCCATGGCGTTCGTCGCCTTCGTCCAGGAGCGGGTCCAGTTCCAGGTGCTGGAGGTGGGCCTCGGTGGGCGCCTGGATGCCACGAACGTCGTTCCGCGTCCCCTGGTGTGCATCATCACCTCGCTGAGCCTGGACCATACCGCCATCCTCGGGGATACCCTGGACCGTATCGCCGCTGAGAAGGCGGGCATCGTCAAGCCAGGAGGCGTTGTCGTCACTGCGCCCCAGCCACCCGAGGCGCTGGCGGTGATCCGCCGGGTGTGCCAGGAGCGGGGCGCGACGCTGGTCGAGGTGGCGGAGCGCTACCGCTGGGAGCGCGGCCCCTGGGACCTGGAGGGGCAGCAGTTCCGAGTGTGGGGGCCCGGAGGGCCGTGGGATGTATGGCTTCCCCTGCTGGGAGGCTACCAGATGGAGAACGCCACCTGTGCCCTGGCGGCTGCTCAGGCGCTTGAGGCAACGGGGGTCCCCCTGAGTCGGGAAGGCGTTCTCAGCGGATTCAGGCAGGTGGTCTGGCCGGGGCGGCTGGAGGTGCTCGGCAAGAGCCCTGTGCTGGTCGTGGACGGGGCCCACAACCCGTATTCCGTGGGCCGGCTGCGAGAGGCGGTGCAGCAGTATTTCACCTTCGATAAGGTGCTGCTCATCTTCGGGGGGCTGGCCGACAAGAATCTGGAAGCGATGGTGGCCGAGTTGGCCCCCCTTCGACCCAGGGTGCTGGCCACTCGCTCCCGCCACCCTCGATCTGCTGCGCCTCGGGACCTGGCGGCCCTCTTTGCCCGCCATGGCCTCGAGGCCCAGGCTTTGCCGGCGGTGGCGGAGGCAATCCGGCTGGCTCGAGAGCAGGCAGGGGAGGGCGACCTCGTGCTGGCTACAGGCTCCCTCTTCGTCACCGCTGAGGTGCGAGAGGCCCTGCTGGGCATCCAGGGAGAAGAGTACCCGGAGCTTATGCCGCCAGTCACTCTGTCGCAGAGGTCGGTAGAGAAGCGATGAACGGAAAGAAGCGGGTTGTTATCACCGGCATGGGGGTGGCAAGCCCCCTGGGACTCGCAGTACGAGAGTACTGGGAGGGCCTGGTGCAGGGGAAATCGGGGATTGGCCCCATAACCCTGTGTGACACCTCGGAGTTCCCCTGCCACATCGCGGGGGAGGTCAAGAACTTCGACCCGGCCCAGTTTATGAACCCCAAGGAGGCGCGGCGCATGGCCCGCTTCACCCAGCTCGCAGTGGCCGCGGCGATGCTGGCGGGGGAGGACGCCGCACTCGACTTTTCGAGGGAGAGCTCGGACCGGCTGGGGGTGCTGGTGGGCACCGGCAACGGTGGGTTTCCCACTACTGAGGAGCAGTGTCGTATCCTGGTGAGTCGCGGCGGGATGCGGGTCTCCCCCTTCTTCATCCCCATGATTCTTCCCAACATGGCAGCCGCCAACATCAGCCGTCTCCTGGGCCTGAAAGGGTATTCCAGCACCGTGATCACAGCCTGCGCGGCTGGCACCCAGGCCATCGGCGAGGCGGCGGAGGTCATCCGCCGTGGCTGGGCGGATGTGGTCTTCAGCGGCGGCACCGAGGCGGGAATCAGCCCCCTGGGACTTTCTGGTTTCTGTGTCATCAGGGCCCTGAGCACCCGCAACGGGGAGCCGGAGAAGGCCAGTCGCCCCTTTGATGCCCAGCGGGATGGCTTTGTGCCAGCCGAGGGCGCTGCCATTCTCGTTCTGGAGAGCCTGGAGCACGCCCTGGCTCGCGGGGCTCGCATCCGCGCCGAGGTGACGGGCTATGGCGTCTCCTCGGACGCCTTCCACCCCGTGCAGCCCGACGAGGATGGGGCCGGGGCCGCCCGAGCCATGACCTGGGCCCTGGCGGACGCTGGCGTGGCGCCCCGGGACGTGGACTACATCAATGCCCACGGCACCTCGACGCCACTCAATGACACCGTCGAGACCCTGGCCATCAAGAAGGTCTTCGGAGAGTATGCGTACCGGGTGCCCATCAGCTCCACCAAGTCTATGATCGGCCATGCCTTGGGGGCCTCTGGGGCGCTGGAGGCCGTCGCCTGTGTTCAGACCATCGGGACGGGGAGGGTCCACCCCACTATCAACTACGAGCACCCCGACCCCACCTGCGACCTGGACTATGTGCCCAATGTGGCCCGAAAAAAGGATGTGCGGGTGGTGCTCTCCAACAGCTTCGGCTTCGGGGGGCAGAACGCCTGCCTCGTGCTGAAGCGGTTTGAGGAGTGAAGACAAGACCGGGCGGTACTGACTGGTGTACGAAGGGAGGGGGGAGATGCTCACCAGAATGGCCTAATGATCCATCCCGGTGAAGGAGGAACAGTGAGAATGTCCCCACACCTTCCTCTCGTGCGTTTCTTGATAGTCGTAGCTTTGGGATATCTGGCCCTAAGCGTAGCTTCCACAGGCTGTGGCCCTTCACCAACGCCAGTCGCTACAGCCACGGCAGAACGCTCTTCGGCAAGCACGGTCCTCGATCTCAACGTGGTGAACCGCGCAGACATCACGATAAACGGGATAGCCCGTGATGACCTTGCTGGGTCGTCAGTGGCCATTGGCGACCTCAACAATGACGGGACAAACGACCTTGCAATCGGTGCTGACTCTGCAGACCCTGAAGGATGGAGCCGAGCTGGTGTCGTGTTCATACTCTTCGGACCTCTTCCCCAGGGCTCTGTTGAATTAGCGACCAGTGCCGACGTGACAGTGATCGGCACCGCGGAAATCCGGCGGGTCGGTTCCCACGTCGCCATAGGAGACATCAACAATGACAGGACTGCTGATCTAGTTGTTGGCACCGACGGGGGAAGCTACGTCCTCCTTGGTCCGCTTTCTCCAGGGACCAAGAGACTGCCCGCAGATGCAGGGATCACTCTTCTGAATGTCATGGTCGCTGCCGTAGGGGACCTGAGCGACGACGGCGTAGCAGACCTGATTCTCGGCCAGCCAGGAGCCAGTCCCTATGGCCGTTCACATGCTGGGAATGTGTTTGTATTGTTCGGCCCACTCTCTCCTGGGGTAGTAGACCCGGAGGCCGTTTGGGAGGCCACTCGGGCCATTCTGCACGGGGGCGAGCCAGAGGGGTACGCGGGGACATCCTTGTCCATAGCAGACCTCAATGGAGATGGAAAGAACGATTTGGTCATTGGGGGCCCCGGAAGCTCACCATCCGGCAAAAGCTCAGGGCAAGTCTCTATTATCGCCGGGCCCTTGCGCAAACAGCGTTATGAGTTGGCTCACGCGGCGTGGTGGACTGCCCACACCACCCAAGCCTTTGAAAAGTTCGGTGCAGCCCTGGCAGTGGGCGATTTCAACTTAGATGGGATTGCTGACCTGGCAGTGAGTAACTCTCCAGCCCGACCCTTCGCAGAGGCCGGCGCCCAGAAGGTCTATATCTTCCTTGGCCCTTTGGAATACAACGGAGTCCTGCCTGTAATAGCTTCCGAAACTGCATCGGTCATTCTCCGATCCACACAGCGGCTCAGTGGCAACCTTGCTGCCATCGCAGCAGGAGATCTCAACAAAGACGGGGCAACCGATCTGGCTGTCGGTGGACCATTGGGTAGCCCGAACGGGCGGTCAGGAGCAGGCCAGGTCTATGTGCTTTTCGGCAAGCTTACCAGTAGCTCCCCTCAGCGAAGGGATGGAGGCGTCATTATCAAAGAGAAGTTTGTGGATACTCAGGGATTCCCTATAGCTATGGCCTTTGCTCCGGATGGCCGGCTTCTCTTTACAGAACGAGAAGGGCGGATTCAAATCGCAGACCGCCACGGCCAGGTGCACCTCTTCTATGACCTCAAAAGCAACGGATTCCCTGTCTGGGACGGCCAAGGTTGGGAGGAGGGGGGGCTTTTGGGCATTGCGCTGCGCCAAGATGCCGGCGCGATGTGGGTCTATGTTATGTACACCCACAAGGGAGCAAGCGGCCAGGACGGCGCCGACCCGAGTCGTCACCGCATTATCCGAATCCGTGACCGTGACGGAGTCGGTGTGGATGCCAAGGTAGTGGTGGACGACCTTCCAGTTGGGATAGCAGGCCAAGCCCACAACGGAGGCAACATCCACTTCGGGCCCGATGGCATGATGTATGTCAGCATTGGCGACAATGGAGACAACCCTTTTGATGCCCAGAATCTGTACAACGACCGCGGCGCCATCCTCCGGTTGCAGCCCGATGGAACCCCGGCGCCTGGGAACCCTTTTCCTCAGAACCCCCGGCTTTGGGCAAAGGGCCTCAGGAACCCCTTTGACTTCACCTTTCAGAAGGGCACAGGTCGCTTGTTCTCCGCAGATGTAGGGGAGTCCATTGACGAACTGAACCTGATAGAACCTGGCAAGAACTACGGTCACCCGTTTTTCCAACGTGAAGCGGGAACCCCGGGATTCGCAGACCCTCTATGGGTTATTCCCATTGCAGTAACTCCCGTGGGTATCGTGTTCTATGATGGCAGCAAGCTACGTGAGTTGACAGGCAATCTCTTCGTCTGCGAGTTCAATCATGGGAACTTGAGGCGATTCCGGGTGGAGGCAGGTACTCCGCCCCAACTGGTGGATTTGGGCGTAGTTGCTGGGGGCTGTCGAACGGACGTGGAAGAAGGGCCCGACGGCAATCTCTACTTCGCCGACTTCAGGGCTATCTATCGCCTCGTGCGGAAGGAGTAGTGCATCCCGTAGAACTCATGCATGATGGTCATAGGTTGAAGAGTGAGAAGCAGACCTGGAATAAAGTCAAGAGGCAGATATCACGGTGGGATTCGTGCAGGGGTCTGCCTCGGGCTGCAATTGACAGCCCTTCTCGCTATGGCTGCTGCGAGTTTGACAATCGTCTGCTACTAGCCGCGGGCGGCGCTGCCGGCCAGGACCATCCCCTCCAGGATGTGCTCCAGGGCCATGGTGTGGCTGCACAGGCCGTGGCCGCTGAAGAAGGGACAGGAGCATCCCCAGGTCCCCTGGCGGTAGGTGACCGCGTAGCTGGAGTGGTCGCCTCGGAAGCTGGCCGTGAACTCCTGGATGGCGATCCGGTCCCGTTCCTGGGCATAGCGCCGCGCCTTCTCGATCTTGCTGATGAGACTGGAGTGCATGGCGCCTCCTGTCTGCTAAAGAGTTGTGCAACCACCCCACGGCCCATTCTAGCCCTCGTCAGCCTCTTGGTCAATTGGGCCGGGGGCGGCGACCAGGGTCTTTTAGTTGTCACCCTGGAGCCCTTCGGCAACTCAGGGTAAACTCCGCGAAGGGTCTCTCTCTTCCATGAGATTCTTCGGTCGCTTCGCTCCCTCAAGAATGACAACGACGACACTGCCAGCAGAACTACAGAGCCATGCATAGCGGTCTAAACGTTTCCATTGGTCAGCTTGGACTGGTGGGTGTCATTCTGAGCGAAGCGAAGAATCTGGCGGGGTTGGGGACAGCCTCACCCCAGATTC
>JACQUN010000006.1 GCA_016210285.1 Chloroflexota bacterium | reverse complement strand
TCTGGGGGTGCCCCCCAGATATAAATTACACCCCCTTCCTGGTCAAAGCTTGTCCTGAGCCTGGCGAAGGAAAGGGGGTAGGGGGATGGTCGAAAAGGGTTTTTCATCACCCTGTTAGGTGTTATCAGTCTGCTTCGGGTTCAGCCAATGCAGCGAGTCTCAGTCCGGCTCCCCATCCGTGCCCTGCTCCGGTCGGAGGGCCTGTGGCTCACCCTGGTGGTCGCTGTGGGGGGCTGGGTGCGGTTTAGTCGCATCGGCGAGTTTGATAACCAGTACTACACGGCCACGGTCGCCTCCATGCTTCAGAGCCCGCACAACCTGCTCTTCGGCTCTTTTGACCCGCTGGGCATCGTCATGGTGGACAAGCCTCCCGGAGCCTTCTGGGTCCAGGCCATCTTCCCCTCCCTGTTCGGCATGTCCCCGTGGATGGTGAATCTGCCACAGGCGATTGGCGGGACCCTCGCAGTGCTCATCCTGTATCTGGTTGTCCGACGGGTCTTCGGTCGTGTTGCTGCGGTGGCTGCGGCCCTGAGCCTTGCGGTTTTGCCTGCCAGCATCGTCATAGATAGTCGCAATGAGCCGGACGGGCTGCTCTCTTTCAGCTTGCTGCTGGCGGCGTTCTGCATCATACGCGCCGCTGAGACTGGCAGGTGGCGCTGGCTCCTGGCGTTCGCCTTCCTCATGGGATTTGCCTTCAACATCAAGATGCTGGTCGCTTTCGTACCGCTCCCAGCGTTCCTGCTTTACTATCTCCTGGCGACAAAGCTGCCCTGGCGCCACCTTGCGATACGGGTTGCCTCAGCCGTGGCACTCCTGCTCGTGGTCTCGTTGTCGTGGGCAACGGCAGTCGCGCTCACCCCGCCAGAAAACCGCCCGTATGTAGGCTCCACGCGGGACAACTCCATCTGGACCCTGGTTTTCAAGTACAACGGGGTGAACCGGTTCACCTCCTTTACTGCTCCGAGGCCACGGCAGCCCATCATCGGACCGCAAGCCGGCCCGACTGGGGGAGTCCCGCCGACACAGCGGTCCCCTTCACCGGGTTACCAGGCTCCTCAGGGAGGCCCCGCGAGAGGGCCTCAGGGCGGTCCCGTGCTTCCTCCTGGGGCGCAGCAGCCCACGGGACCACCTGCCTACCAACCCCCTCAAGGTGTCCTCCCATCTCCAGCCCCTCCCGCAATCGGGCCTAACGCATCGGACCAGGGTGTGCTGGGCTTGCTCGTGAACCCCCTGGCAGCGCAGCTCGGATGGCTGTTGCCGATGGCCGTGCTGGCGCTCCTCGTAGCGTGCGTGCGCCTTCTCCCAGACAAGGTGTATCGGCGTCCCGTCGAGTTCCTGGTGGTTTCAAGGGAGTCAAGAGCCGCGTCCCAGACTGTCTTGTGGGCGGGGTGGCTTCTCACCGCGGTTGTGGTGTTTGGGCTTGCGGATGCGACAACCACCCATCCGTACTACCTGGTGGGTGTAGCGGTCCCCATGGGCGCGGTAATGGGTCTGGGTTTTGCATTGCTCTGGGGAGCATTCCGGCAGGGATCCCTGGTCTCGTGGGGGTTGCCGGTGGCACTCGGTGGTGGTGCAGCGTACCAGCTTTCTGTCTCTCGTGGAGTGGCGGGAGACTGGGCCGTGGCCGTCGTACTCATCGGTGTGCTCCTGGCAATCCTGGGGGTGCTCGTGGCACTCTGGCGGAGGCTCTGCGACACACCACTGGCGAGTGCTGCCGTGGCAGCGGGAGCCCTGGCTCTTCTTGTCATACCTCTGTTATTCGGATTTCACTTCGGCGGGCGAATAGCCAGAGGCGGTGCAGGCCCAGGCCCGCCCCCTTCGGCTCCCCAGATCAACCGGGAGCAACCCCGCGTGACGACCATATCCTCCTACATCAGGCAGCAGGCGGACGCAGGAGGGGTGCCCACGCTTGGTGCGGTGAGTGCGCGGGAGGCTGCCCCGTTTATCCTTGCGGGACTGCCAGCCGTTGCGATTGGCGGCTTCTCTGGAGGCGACCCGGTCCTGACGGTGGGCTCATTCCAGGCGATGGCGGAGCGCACAGGTCTCCGCTACTTTCTCATGCCTGGACCGGTCGGGGCGGGCGGCTCCCCTGGCGGCATGCAGCAAGCGCCGATTCTGAGCTACATCAGCAGCAGTTGGCGGGATGTGTCTGAGGCGGTGGGCTTGCCCCGGGGCAGCCTGTACAGCTCCCAAAGCCGATAGGTGGGTGGAGCACGCTCCCGCCAGGCCCCCACGGCGTGAGATGGGCATAGAACAAGCGGACCGCCACATCCTCCGCTTGTGAGACTGCCACCCCGGATCAGCCCCGCAAGCAAAGCTCTGCAACCAGGGTCTCCAGGGCGAGGGTCTCCTCCAGCACCCCAGTCTTGATCGCCACATCCGCATCGAGCAGGCGCGCGTGCATCCCGACGAGTCGGGCATAGGAGATGCCGCGTGCCTGGCCCAGCGTCTTCCGCAGCGGGAACCCTGCACGGATGCCCAGGCGGTGTCCCACCTCCTCGTCCGGCAGCCTCTGCTGCAGGAGCTCCTGCGCCAGGAGAAGAAGCCGGACCTGTCGCCCAAGCATGGCGATCAAGTAGCCGGAACCCGCACCCCCATCCAGGAGGCGGTGCAGCAGTTGAGTGGCCTGTCCCACATCCCCAGCCAGGGCCGCATCAACGGCCTCGAAGATGCTGGCCTCTCGAACATGGCTTGCCAGGGCTTCCACGTCCTGACGGCCGGCAACCCGTCCAGTGCAAAACAGGGCCAGTTGGTCCAGGGTGTTGTTCATGCTCCACAGGTCGGGCCCTATCATGTCCACCAGGAGCTGCGTCGCCTGGGGAGCAAGCTCAAGGTGCTTCCCGCGGGCGCGTTCCCGGACCCACTGGACCAGCTCACCTCGGGGCAAAAACGGGAACTCTTTGACTTGGCTCAAGGGACGCAGCAGCGCCAGGAGTGGATTCGCTGGGTCAAGGGCTGGCTCCACGAAGACCAGCACGGTAGAGGTGGGAAGCTGCTGGAGCTGGCGGCCAAGGCCCTGCCACTCCGTCGGCATCTCCTTCCTAGGGCTGTCTCTTCGGGCGCGGCGGTCCTCCTGCGCTCCGAACCGGGCCAGCAGTCCTTGCACAAGGACCAGGCGCTGCGCTGCCAGGAACGGCACTGCACCACAGGCACCCAAGAGCTGGGCCGGGGTAAAGTGGAGGCCGGGCAGGACCGAGGTATTCGCCTCCCAGACCTCTTCGGGGCCAATCCCCTGCCGTAGCTGGGAGAGCTGTTCCTGGATTGTGAAGGTGTCGTCGCCGTGGAAGATGTGGATCATCGCGGTCTTCGCTGGGCGGCGGGTGAGGCCAGTGGGCAGGACGGAGTATGCCCCTGGGCAAGCTGGACGGCCCAAGCATGACGCCCCACGCCGTCAGGGAGTGGGCGTTGCCCCGCCCTTGACCATCTCGTGGGCTTGTGAAAAGACGGCAACGGGACCTACTGCTCCGCAGCAGCGGCCGGGGGAACGACCAGGACCGGGCGGCCGGAGCGCCGCACCACCTTGTCTGTCACGCTGCCCAGAACCAGACGCTGAAAGCCGGAACGCCCGCGCGTCGAGATCACCACCAGCGACCCCCGCCGCTGATTGGCGGCAGCGATGATGCGGTTGGCCGGGTTTCCCGGTTGCACCACTATCTCCACCTGAAGACCTTTGCTCCGAAGCCGTTCGGCCACCTGGCCGAGGTAGCGCCGGGCCTCCTCCGTCAGGTCGGCGAGCAGATCAGGAAAATACATCCCCTCTGACGCAGGCCAGGCGACAGGGTACAGGGCGGTCTCAGAGATGACCTGCAGGAGGCGGACGGGGAGTCCGAGCCCGGCGCCCAGGGCCTCGACCAGGGGTACTACCCCCTCGGCCAGGGGAGAGCCATCCAGGGGGACAAGGATGGAGGAAAGGCCGTTGCTGGTAGTCCCTGCCTTTCGCTCTTCCCCTCGCACCAGCAGCACCGGCACCGGGGAGGCCCGCAACAGCCAGTCCGCAACGCTCCCGAAGGCCCACCGGTTCAGACCGGACCGGCCATGGGTGCTCATGGCGAGCAGGTCCACCCCCTCCCGCTGGACAAAGCGGAGGATCTCCTGAGCGGGTTTGCCAGTGACTACCTGGGTCTTTGCCTTCGCTCCCTGGTCCCAGAGCCCTCGCGCAACAGTGGCCAGGTACGCGTCCGCCCTGGTGGCGGAGGCCAGCTCATCCAGAGGTAGCGAAAGGTGTGCATAGGCGGCACGGACCTCCTCGGCGGGGGGCTCCATGATGTGGAGGAGATAGACCTGGCTATGGAAGGGGATCGCCAGGGCTGAGGCGTAGGGAAGGATGGACTCAGCCAGGCGAGAGCCGTCCAGCGGGACAAGGACTTTCTGGAACATCTTTCCTCCTTGCACCAGCCCTGCGGGGTGTCCCGTTTGCCCGCTCCCCAGGCCTCCTGCACCCCGCCGGGGGCATTGCAGCCTGTCCCCGGTGTTGCCCTGCACCCTGACAGCGCTGGTCTGCCCAGGCCAGTATATGCCAGGCGGGTGGGCTCACGCTACCTTGCGGGCGGTCTCCTCTTCACCGGGCCTGGAGGACACGTCAACCCGCCTGAGGGTGCCAGAGGCCCGCAGGTGCCGCTCCTCCACCTCCGAGGGCTCATAGCTGCACTGAATGCAGGCAACGTACTTGCCGTAGCTGTCCAGCAGTTCGATCAGGTCTCCCCGGCACTTGGGGCACGTCTTGAACCAGATCATAGCATCCTCCTCAGGCTGTTGGCCGTGAGCCGGTGGTCCCAGCCAGGGCCCGCGCTACGGCGTCAGCCAAGGTACTCATGCTGAAGGGCTTGGGGAGGCAAGCCGCCAGGCCCCACGTGGCCGCCTGCGTGCGGCTCACTCGGGTTGCGGTGATGACCACCACGGGGACCCCCTGCCGCTGGGGCTGGTCGCGGAAGGTGCGGAGGAAGTCCCATCCCGTTCCATCTGGCAACAGGATGTCCAGAACCACCAGCTCCACCGGCTCCTGGGTCGCCAGGGCTACTGCCTGCTGGCAACTCCCCGCCGTGAGGACGCGGTAGCCCCGCGTGGACAGCCCCACGGCCACCGCCCGTGACAACCGGGGGTCATCCTCGACTAGGAGCAGGGTCTGTGGTGCCATGTCATTGCCTCTCAAGCTCTTCCTACGGTTGCAGCTTAGTACCTGTGGCGTGAGAAAGGCGTGAGGGCAGGCGGCAGGATATGAGGATTTCGTGAGGGTTTCCCCGGGGCCAGGGTGAGGACAGGAGGCTACGGCTGGGCCACGCGGAAGCGGTAGCCGACGCCTGGCTGAGTGAGGAGGTGTCTGGGCCGCGACGGGTCGCGCTCCAGCTTCCGGCGGAGCTGTTTGATGAAGGTGCGCAGGTACTCCGTCTCCTCGCCGTATTCCGGGCCCCAGACCCGGCGGAGGAGCTCCCGGTGGGAGAGGACCTTGTCGGCCTCAAGAACCAGGTGGCGGAGCAGCTCGTACTCGGTGCGGGTCAAGGAGACCTCGCGGCCAGCGACCTTCACAACGCGGTTCGCCAGGTCAACCACAAGGTCACCGCTCTGAATGAGGGGGCCCGCGGGAGAGGCCTCCTGCTTCGGCTCGGCTCGGCGCAGGCCCGCACGGATCCGTGCCAGGAGCTCCTCCGGACTGAAGGGCTTGGTAAGGTAGTCATCGGCACCCAGGTCGAGGGCTTCAACCTTGGTCCGCTCCTCTCCGCGTGCGGAGAGAATGATGACAGGGGCCTGGGTCCACTGCCGCAAGCCTCGCAGCACCTCCAGGCCGTCCAGCTTCGGCAGGCCCAGATCGAGGACCACCAGGTCGGGCAGGAAGAGGGCCGCCCGCTCCAGGGCCTCCTGACCATCTCGCGCCAACTCCACGTGGTAGCCCTTGGCGCGCAGGTGGGCAGCCAGGAAGGTCAGCAGCCTGGTGTCGTCCTCCACCACCATCACCCTCTTGTGCCCTGGCTCCGTCAACTGGTGTTCGCCTCCAATGGAAGGGTGAACGAGAAGGTGGAGCCGCCCCCCAGGGTGCTCTCTACCCAGATCATGCCCCGATGGAGCTCCACGATGGCCTTGCAGATGGCGAGGCCCAGGCCCGTGCCCAGGCGGCCACGGCTGTCCCTGCGACGCTGCCGGTAGAACTTCTCGAAGATGCGACCCAGGTCCTCCGAGGCAATCCCTACTCCCTGGTCTCGGACTGCCACGACCACCTCGCGCTGGCCGGGGGCCAACGACGCCCGCACCTCAACCTCCGTCCCCGGCGGCGAATACTTCACTGCGTTGCTCAACAGGTTGATCAGCACCCGCTGCACCTGCTGGAAGTCCACATAGAGCTCCGGCAGGTCCGGGGGGATGGTTAGGGTGATAGGATGTCCCTGCCCTGAGCGGGCAAGCTCCAGCTCCCGAACCGCGGCCTGGGCGACGTCCAGCAGGTGGCAGCGCTCGGGCTCCAGCTTCAGCACCCCGGCTTCGAGCCGGGACATATCCAGGAGGTTGTTCACCAGAGAGGTGAGGCGGTCTGCCTCCTCATCCATGGCCTGGAGGAACTCCTGGCGCGTGGCAGTGTCCAGGCCCTGGTCGTAGGCGAGGCTGGAGGACATGGCCTTGATGGAGGCCAGCGGGGTGCGAAGGTCGTGGCTGACCATGGAGAGGAAGTCGGATTTTAGCTGCTCCAGCTCCTTGAGACGGGTGATGTCCTGCACCACCGTTACCACGCCGGTCACATTCCCAGCCGCATCGAAGAGGGGCGCGCTGTTGACCAGGGCTGGAATGCGACGCCCGTCGGTGCACTCCAGGATTGCCTCCACGCCCGCACAGACCTCCTGGCGGTGCAGGCTGCGCTGCACCGGGCGCTCCTCCCGGGGCATGGGGATGCCGTCCGGGCGGTACAGGTTCAGCTCAAAGGGGGTGGGGACGGCGGAAGCCACCGGTGCGCCTCCCAGCCCCAGGAGATGCGAGGCGGCGGTGTTTGCCAGGCTGATGCGCCCCGAGGGGGCCTCACTGATAAACACCCCCTCGGGGATGCTCTCGATAATGGTCTGAAGCCTCCGTCGGCGCGCCTCACTCTGGTGATGCAGCTCCCGCTCTCGCTCGAAGACCCGGCCGTGCTCCACGGCCAGAGCGGCAACCCCGGCCAGGGCCTGAAGGAGCTCCGCCTGCCCCTGGGTAAAGCGGGTGACGTGTCGGTTGGCGACGTAGAGAATCCCCAGGGTATGCCCCCGCGCACTGAAGGGGACTGCAATGTGCGCCACCAGTCCTTCCTCCAGCACGGGGCCCAGTGGGGGGGTGTGGAGCCGTGTGTCCGCGGCATAGTCCTCCACTACTACCGGGCCCCTGGCCGCAAGCACCGCCGCTGCAAGGCCCTGGTCTACCCTCAACCTCAGATTCTGCATGGCCGGGGTGTGCAGACCCGACGATGCGCTGACTCGCAAGCTGTGCCCATCCGGCGCGAGAAGGGCGATAAAAGCGGCCTCAGCGCTCAGCAGGACACGCGCGCGCTCCACCACCGTGGTGAGGACCTGCCTGGGCTCCAGGCTTGCGGTCACCTCTTGGGAGATCTCAGCAAGGTGACGCCACGCCTGGACTTGCTGCTGCGCCTCCTGGTACAGGTTAGGGCTGCCGCCCCCCGGAGGCTGGCGCAGGCCCGCCTGGAAACGCAGCACGTCCTCCTCTGCAAAGCGCATGAACCCCCCGGGGGTGACCGCCTGGGGGCGCAGAAGCCCCCGCTTCACCGCGCGCGACAGGGTGGAGTGGTGGACCCCCAGGAGTTTCGCCGCCTCGCGGGTGGAGAGCAGTCGCCCCACGATGTCTCCCTCCTCTGCCAACTGGTGCAATTGGTGCACCCATTGTACCTTGCGTGCCCTGGCGGGGCAAGACGGACGCAGAAGTCGGCCCTCCCCTGGACCTGCTCACCCCTTTCTCTTCCCCAGGGAGGAGGCTACAATAGGCTCAGCTTGTGAGGTGGATGGTCAATGCCTGCGGTGAACCTGGACAGCCCAGCTCTCTATGCCAGGCTCGACCCCACCGCCATGCGGGAGCGCCTGCGTGGCCTGGCCGGGCAGTGCCTGGCGGCCTACCGGGAGGCCCAGGCCCGTGCTCTTCCGGAGGCCTACCGGACGGCGCAGCACGTGGTCGTCGCAGGGATGGGGGGCTCAGCCATTGGCGGGGACCTGCTGGCCGGGCTTTCCCTCGTGGAGGGGGGCGCTGTCCCCATCACCACCTGGCGGGACTACGGGCTCCCTCCCTGGGTTGGCCCTCGGGTCCTGGTGGTAGCTTCTAGCTACTCCGGGGAGACGGAAGAGACCCTTTCCGCCTTTGGCGAAGCCCTCCGGCGAGGCGCCCTGGCCCTGGCCATCACCAGCGGCGGCAGGCTCAAGGCTATGGCCGAGGAGCATCGAGTCCCGGTTCTGACAGTGCCGTACAGGGGCGAGCCCCGCACGGCCCTGGGCTACAGCTTCCTGGCCCCGTTAGGAATCCTGCGCCACCTGGGCCTGGTGCCGGACCAGGACACTGCGGTGCAGGAGGCCTGCCGACTTCTGGAACGCCTGGCCGTGGAGCTGGGGGAGCAAGTGCCTGAGGCTACCAATCCCGCCAAGGCCCTGGCCCGCCGCCTCTGGGGGCGGCTGCCGGTGGTGTACGGGAGCGGTTTCCTGGCGGGGGTGGCCCTGCGCTGGAAAACGGAGTTGAACGAGAACGCCAAGACCTGGGCCGTGGCCGAGGTGCTGCCAGAGGTGAACCACAACGCCTCAACGGCCTACGGGCTCCCCGCGGCGGTCCGCCAGCACGCCCTGGTGGTGCTCCTTCGGTCTGGGCTGCTGCCCAAAGAGACCCTGCTGCGCTACCGGCTCACCGCCGAGCTGCTGGCCGAGGCCAGGGTCGCCAGCACGGTCGTGGAATCCCAGGGTGACTCCGCTCTCGCCCACATCCTCAGCGCAGCATATCTGGGGAGCTGGGCGAGCTACTACCTGGCCGTCCTGTATCGGGTGGACCCTTCCCCTGTGCCAGGCATCGTCCGGCTGAAGGAGATGCTACGGCGGGCAGAGGGCAGTGCTTCGCCTTCACCCTAGGGCTCATACGGTATAATAGAGACGGCAGCAGTGGCACACTGTTTCACGGCGCAAAAGGCCCCTTCGCTGCCCGGTGGTGCAGTGGTAGCACAGGGGACTTTGGAT
>JACQUN010000086.1 GCA_016210285.1 Chloroflexota bacterium | reverse complement strand
GGCTGGGGTTCTCGGTCCCCTGGGGGCGGCGGGCCACCTCGCCTCTCACCTGCACGACCCACTCGTTGCGGAGCTGGGCAGCAGCCGCGTGGGCCTGGGGCGAGAGCTGGGGGTTGAAGACCACCTGCACCATGCCGCTGCGGTCTCTCAGGTCAATGAAGGTGATGCCACCGTGGTCCCTTCGGCGGTGCACCCACCCCGCCAGGGTCACCCGACGCCCGATATTTTCCTTGCGCAGTGCGCCACAGTCCTCTTGCTTGAGCACCAGGACCTCCTGGAGTGTTCCTCACGCTTGCGGCCTGGGAGGGGCCAACAAGCCGAGCGATGACGGATTCCATCCACGTATTATAGGGAAGGCGGCGCGCCGTTTCAATGACGGTCGGCACGGGCATGGCGCTCCGAGCGGAGGAGCCGCAGCTCTCTCCTGCTCATGCTGAGCTTCCAGTGGACACTCACTCCCCCCTCGGTAGGTCAGGGAGAGCGCATGGGGAAGCTTGGGGCTGGCAAGACCTGCGGGCTCGGTCGGCATCGCGGGGTTGAGGCGATTCTGGCCCGGCAGCACCGGCGCAGGCGTTTCACCAATGCTCGCTAGCCCTTGGGCACAATCTGGTACTTGATGAGCCAGCGATCATTCTGGTTCAGGATCTGCAGCATCTCTTCGATCTGCTCCCTGTCCCACTTCACACCACGGAAGCTGCTGGCGTTCATGCAGAGGCGGCCATCCCCGTCGAAGCCGCCGATGCGGGTGCCTTGCAGATCGGCCCCCTGGAGACCGACCCGATGAAGGTTAGCCGACGTCAGGTCAGCTTCTCTCAGGTCGGCCTTCTCCAGCACAGCGCTGCCCAGGTTGGCCCCCTGGAGGTTGGCCCGCCGTAGATTCGCTCCAGCCAGGTTGGCTCGGTTCAGGTCTGCGTGGGCCAAGTTGGCCCCTGACAGGTCAACGCCGCCCAGGTCAATAGCGGCGGTCGGGTTCTCCCGCCGGAACCTGTTGAACGCGTTCACGTCCCGCTTGAGCATCCCAAGGAGTTCGCCCGTGTCCATGTTGCTCCTTTCACCGAGGCGGCTCGCGGTCTTGTGGAAGACCGACGGCCCCTAATGTATGCAGCGGAGGTATCCGTGTCAAGGCAAGGTATCCTCAGCTCCAGGGTCTTTTAGTTCTGCTGGCAGTGTCGTCGTTGTCATTCTTGAGGGAGCGAAGCGACCGAAGAATCTGGTGGGGCGGGGTTTCTTCCCCCACCCCAGACCCTTCTCTTCGCTCAGGGTGACAACCGAAAGACCCTGATCCTCGCTGGCTACGGCGGGAGGCTCCGCTCGAAGAGGCCAAGCTGCTGCCTGGAGCGGAAAAAGCCCTCCACCGCTGCCGTCAGTCTCCCGGGGTCACTGATGGGCGGCAGGCAAGCCGTCTCGAGGCAGAGGTAGGCCTGGGCCGCTGCCCCGGGCACGTAGCCTTTGGCGGCCATGGTCTGCTGGTCCCCGGGGTCCACTAGGAGAAGGTCTTTGTGGGGGTATGGGATAGCCATAGCCGCGCCGAGGAGCGCCTGGGTATCTGTGGCCCCTGGCGCCCCTACAATCGCTACCTCCAGGGGGCGGAAGAGGAACTGCTGCGCCAGGCGGCCGTACCCGGCGGCAAACTCTCCGAACTCCTGGAAAACCTGGGCCAGGGCGCTCAGCGCTGCCTCGGCGGTGGAGCGGTAGGCGTCCTTGAGGGTCAGCAGGTAGAGGCGGTAGCAGGCCTCCGCTGCCAGGACATTCTCGGGCAGTGGCTTCTCTCGGAACTGAAGGCTCCCCTCGGCCTGGGGTGCGCTGCGGATGTCAAAGAAGGCTCCGCCCGCCTGGTCAAAGAAAAGCTCGGTCATCTCTTTGGCCAGGGTTTCGGCGCGCTCCAGGTATTTCCCTTCGGCGGTATGCTTGTAGGCCTCTGCCAGGGCCAGGATGAAGGCAGCGTAGTCTTGAAGGAGGCCGGGGACGCCAGGGCCCCCTTCCTGGCAGCAGTGATAGAGGCCAACCTCTCCGCCTGCCTTCAAGCGAGACCAGGCGGTTTCCAGGGCCGTCAGGGCGGTGGCGCGCAGCTCCGGGCGGCCCATGAGCATGGCCGCCTCCAGGTACGCCACGGCAGCCTGGGCGTTGCTGCTTGCGTACACGGTGGGGTCAACAAGGGGTCGAGGGCGGGCGCTACGCCCTGGGAGGTCCAGGGAGTAGTACTCCTCGTCGGCGTCCTGGCTCCCGCAGAATGCCCCCAGCGCTGGCGACCAGAGGTTGCCGCTCAGGTATTCGATGGTCCGGGCAGCGGTGTCGCGGTAGGAGCCCACCCCGGTGAAGGCGTAGGCGTGGAGGTAGAGGCGCAGGAGGCTTGCGTTCTCCTCCAGCATCTTCTCGTAGTGGGGCAAGGACCAGTCTCGAACCGTTGCGTAGCGGAAGAAGCCCCCCTCTCCCTGGTCGAAAAGGCCGCCCTGCTGCATTCGGTCAAGGGTCTTCTGCACCATGAGCAGGTACCACAGCTCGCCGGTGGCCCCGAACATCTGGAGGAGCAGCTCCAGGGCATCCGACAAGGGGAACTTCGGCTGCTCACCGAAGCCTCCATAGGTGGGGTCGTACCGTGACGTGACGGCCCGCACGGCAGTGTCCACTAGGTCCGGTGTTATCTTTCTACCTGCCACGACCTTCTGTGCGCGCTCCTGGCGCTTGGCCTTCACCGACTCGGCGCGCTGGAAGAGGGTGGGTTTCTGCTGGCGGTAGAGGTCGGACACCTGGACGAGGGCCGCCTTGAACTGCTGGGGTGGGATGTAGGTGCCGCCGGTGATGATATCCCCTGAAGGCATCAGGAAGGCGACGGTGGGCCAGCCGCCCATGTTGTAGCGCTGATTGATGTCGGGGCGCAGGTCGCTGTCCACCCGCACGGGGATGAACCGCTGGCCGATGAGCTGGTGCACCTCAGGGTCGGAGTACGTGGTCTCGTCCATCACGTGGCACCAGTGGCACCAGACCGCTGAGATGGACAGGACGATGGGTTTGTCCTCCTGCTGGGCACGCTGAAAGGCGGCGCTGCCCCAGGGGAGCCAGAGGACCTCCTGGGCGCGATTCGGGCGAGGGGAGAAGCGAAACTCTGCCATTGAGACTCCTTCCTAGCAGGGTGATGAAAAACCCTCTTCGACCATCCCCCTTGTATCTTATCGGAAGGGGGTGAGGTTTGTATCTGGGGGGACACCCCTTCGTGAGGATCAGGGCAGGCCCCCAGACCCCCGTCAAAGGGGCTTCGCCCCTCTGGACTCCCTTTTTTCAGCAGCCTGCTAGAGGACGACGGGGCAATCTGTTGTTGTGCCTGGGTCTAGGAGCGGGGCGCCACAACAGCGGCCTCAGGGTAGCATAGGCCGTGGGCGCGGGTCAATGTAGGTTGTGGTGCCCAACACCGGCCCCAAGTGGCCCACGCCACGGTGCCCCCTGGTTGGCGAAGTGCGGCGGCTACGCTACACTATGAGGCAGGGATGCTGTGCCGGCAGGCAGGGGGGAAGAATGCTTTTCCTGCTCATCAACGGTCCCAACCTGAACATCCTGGGCCGCCGAGATCGGGCGGTCTACGGGAGCGCTACCCTGGAGGACCTGGAAGAGGAGGTCCGCCGAAGGGCTGAGGAGCTGGGGGTGGAGGTGAGCTTCTTCCAGTCCAACAGTGAGGGGCTCCTGGTGGACTACCTTCAGAAGAGGGCAGCGGAGGCCCGGGGCATCATCATCAACCCCGGCGCCCTGACTCACTACGGCCTCTCCCTGCGTGAGGCCCTGGTAGACACGCGGCTCCCGGTGGTGGAGGTGCATCTTTCCAACATCTACGGGCGCGAGGAGTGGCGGGCGAAGTCGATGGTTACCCCTATTGCCGTGGGGCAGGTAAGCGGCCTGGGCCTGCGAGGCTACCTGTATGCCCTGGACTTCCTCGCAGCCCACATTCGAGAGGAGGGCACGGCGTGAGCGAGCGGATGAAGAGGCTGCGAACGAAGTTGAGGGAAAAGGAGCTTGATGCTCTTCTGGTCTCCACCCCGGAGAATCGGCGCTACCTTTCAGGCTTCACCGGCTCGGCTGGCTACTTGCTCATCACCCAGGAGGCTGCTATCCTGGCCACCGACTTCCGCTACGTCGAGCAGGGGGGGCAGCAGGCCCCCGCCTTCCGCCTGGTTCGCATTGGGAGCGGTTTCGACTGGTTTCCCAAGCTGGTGGGGGAGCTGGGGGTGCACAAGGCGGGGTTCGAGAGCCAGGACCTCACCGTCGCCACCTACAAGGCGCTGACCGAGGCGTTGAAGGAGGCCTCGGCGAGCAGCGGCGTGAGCCTTCTCGCCACTGCCAGCATTGTGGAGCTCCTGCGGGCCGTCAAGGAGCCGGAGGAGCTGGCCCTTATCAGCCGCGCCGTGGCCATTGCTGACGAGGCCTTCGAGGAGGTGGCGCCCACCATCCGGGTGGGGGAGAGCGAGCAGGCCGTGGCCTGGCGTCTGGAGAAGGCGATGCGCGAGCGCGGAGCCGAGGCACTCTCCTTTGAGACCATTGTGGCGACTGGCCCCAACGCTGCCCTGCCCCACCACCGGCCCTCGGAGCAGCCCATCGGCGCCGGGGAACCTGTGGTCATTGACATGGGCGCACGCTACCGGGGCTACTGTAGCGATATGACCCGCACCCTCTGCCTGGGAGGGGGCGACGAGAGGTTTCGGGCGGTCTATGACACCGTCCTGGGGGCCCAGCTCACCGCCATCGCCGCAGTGCAAGGGGGGATGACCTCTGGAGAAGCTGACGGCATTGCCCGCAGCATCATCGAGAAGGCGGGGTATGGCGACAACTTTGGCCACGGTCTGGGCCACGGCATCGGCCTGGCTGTCCACGAACACCCAAGGGTTGGGCCCAACGCCCAGGCGGTCCTGGAGGATGGCATGGTCTTCACCATTGAGCCCGGCATCTACCTTCCCGGCTGGGGTGGAGTGCGTATTGAGGATACTGTCGTGCTGGAAGGGGGTAGGGTCCGCTCGCTGAGTCGCGCCTTCAAGGGGGAAGACCTGCACATGACCTGATGCTGCTTTTTCCGGGAGCATCGGCCTGGTACATGAAGTCATTCCCAGCCCTTCGCGCCTTGTCACGCTGAGCCCTTCGCTTGCGGTCATTCTGAGCGAAGCGAAGAATCTTATGGTGTCGCTCAGGATAGACTCCGCGAAGAATCTGGTCAGGGAGCAGACCCATCGGAGGGCTTGCCCCGACTCCTTCGGAAAACTCAGGGCAGGCTTTGCCGAAGGGCTCAGAGTGACAGAGGCTTCGTGGAGCATGGACGACATCATGGAGGGGGAGCAGCATGCCAGAGACCATCAGCTATAGTGACCTCCGCCGCGGCCAGATCATCGAGCTGGACGGCGAGCCGTACCAGGTACAGGACTGGAAGCACGTGGTGATGCAGCAGCGCACGCCTATCCTGACGCTGAAGCTGCGCCACCTCAAGACCGGCAAGGCCTTCGAGCGCAACGTGCCGGGGAATCAGCGCCTGGCCCTGGCGGACGTGGAGACCCGGAAGATCCAGTACCTGTACAACGACGGGCAGCACTACTACTTCATGGACATGGAGAGCTACGAGCAGTATCCGCTGACATCCCAGGAGGTGGCAGGCAGCGCCCTTTACCTCAAGGAGGGCATGACGCTGAATCTTCTGTTTTACAATGGCCAGCCCGTGAGCGTTGAGCCCCCGACCTTTGTGGACCTGAAGGTGACGGATACGCCTCCGGCCTTCAAAGGCGATACGGCACAGGCGGGCCGCAAGTCAGCCACCCTGGAGACGGGGGTCAGCGTCAAGGTCCCCTTGCACGTCAACATTGGGGATGTGGTGAAGGTGGATACCCGAAACGGGGACTACATCGAGACTGTGAAGCCGTGAGAGGCCCACTGCGCGGCTGCCCGGGGTGCTGCTATGCCCGTGTACTCGGTTAGCGACGTCACCCGCTACATAAAGGACGCCCTGGACCGGGATGCCATGCTCGGCGACCTGTGGGTTGCCGGGGAGGTGTCCAACTTTACCCGCTCGGCCCTGGGCCATCACTACTTTACCCTGAAGGATCAGGCCGCCCAGCTCCGGGGCGTCATGTTCCGCAACGGCAGCGGGGGGCAGTTCCTGGCCAGCGGCGCCGCCGTGGTGGTCCACGGGCGCATCTCCTTCTACGCGGTGCGGGGAGAGCTCCAGCTCTACGCTGACCTGGTGCAGCCCGAGGGCGTTGGGGAGCTGTACCTGGAGTTCGAGCGGCTCAAGGCCAAGCTCCAGGCTGAAGGGCTCTTTGAGCCTGCGCGGAAACGCCCCCTGCCCCGGTTCCCCAGGCGTATCGGCGTGGCGACGTCTCCCGTCGGGGCAGTCTGGCATGACATTCAGAACGTGATTCGTCGCCGCTATCCCCTGGTGGAGCTGGCATTGGCCGCCTGCCAGGTGCAGGGCAATGGGGCTGCCGCCACCATCGTGGAGGCCCTTCAGGTGGTGAACGCCAGGGATGACATAGACGTGGTGATCCTGGCCCGTGGGGGAGGCTCCCTGGAGGAGCTGTGGCCCTTCAACGAGGAGGCGGTGGCCCGGGCCATCTTCGCCAGCCGCGCACCGGTCATCAGCGGGGTGGGCCACGAGACCGACGTGACCGTCGCCGACCTGGTGGCCGACGTGCGGGCGCCCACGCCCTCGGCAGCGGCGGAGATGGCGGTGCCCGACGTTCGGGAGCTGCGGGCTACTGTGGTAGGATACGAGGGGGTGTTGCTGGCCCAAATGGAGGAGCACGTGCGAGGTCGCCGGGTTGAGGTGGAGCGAGTGGCAAGTCGGCTCCGCTCCCGCGCCCCCGATGCGGAGACGCCGCGCCAGCGGATAGACGACCTGCTGCGGGCGGCGTCGGCACGGCTAGAGGCTGCCCTGGCCCTGCACCGCGAGCGGCTACGCGGGCTGGGGCTGCGCCTGGAGGCCCTGAACCCGTCCGCTGTCTTGCAGCGGGGCTTTGCCGTGGTCCAGCAGGAGCGGGACGGGAGCATCGTGCGCTCCGTGGCCCAGGTGTCACTGGGGGATGCCCTGCGGGTGCAGGTTCGGGACGGGGCCTTTGGGGCTACGGTAAGGTGAGACGCACATGAACGAACATCCTTCCAAACCCAGCCGGCGGGAGAGGCTCTCCTTTGAGGAGGCCTTCGCCCGCCTGGAGCAGACGGTGAAGGCCCTGGAGCAGGGCGGCCTCACCCTGGAGGAGGCCACCCGCCTCTACGCGGAGGGGGTGCGTCTGGCCCGCCTCTGCAACGAGCACCTGAGCAAGACTGAGCTGAAGGTCTCCCACCTCCAGACCTCCTACGGGGAGCAGATGCGCTTCCTGGGTGAGGCTGCTGAGGACAGCGCCAGCGACGAGGACGAGAAAGAGCCATAGGATGCTCCGCGGCGATTTCCACATCCACACCCGCTTCTCCCGGGACTCCGCCACCTCCCCGCAGCGGCTGGTGGCCCGCTGCCTGAAGGTGGGCCTGAACTGCATCGCCGTCACCGACCACAACACCATCCGGGGCGCCCAGGAGGTGGCGAAGCTGGCACCCTTCCGGGTCATCATCGGCTCCGAGGTCAAGAGCGCGGCGGGCGAGATTACGGGCCTGTTCCTGAAAGAGGAGGTGCCTGGTGGCCTCTCCCCCCTGGAGACAGTGGAGCGCATCAAGGCGCAGGGTGGGCTCGTCTCAATCCCGCACCCTTTTGATGGCATCCGGCGCTCTGTCATTCGCCGGGAGGCGCTGGAGGAGGTCCTGCCTCGTGCTGACATCGTGGAGGCGTTCAACGCCCGAAACACCTTCAAGAGGGCCAACGAGATGGCCCTCCGGGCGGCCCAGGAGCACGGCCTCCTGGTGACAGCTGTCAGCGATGCCCACCATGTCCTGGAGCTGGGCCGAACCTACACGGAGATGCCGGAGTTCGACGGCACGCCCCAGGGCTTCAAGGAGGCGCTGCGCCAGGCGCGGCTTGTGGGGCATCCCGCCAGCCCTTTGGTGCACAGCATCACCACCTGGAACAAGCTAGTATCCCGCGTCAGGAGGTGGTTCTAACCACTCAGGGAGCTTGAGGAGATGGACCTTTTCGCCACCCTGGTCGTGAAGATAGGTTCGGAGGTTGTCGTGGGTTTCAACCGGAAGCGGCTGGAGCAACTCCTGGGGCTGCGATAGGCTGGCCTGGGCGCTGCAAACTCTGAAGGGGCGTGAGTCTGAGATGCTGAAGCTGGGCTGGTTCGCTACAGGGCGGGGCGAGGGTTCCCGCGGCCTGCTGCGCATGGCGATGGAAGCGATTGAGCGAGGGGAGCTGGATGGTCGCATCCTCTTCGTCTTCTGCAACCGTGACCCGGGGGAGCACGAGGGGAGCGACCAGTTCATTGCCCTGGCGCGCGGCTACAACCTCCCCCTGGTCACCTTCTCCTCCCTGCGGTTCCGGCGCCAGCGGAGCGCCCGCAGCATCGCGGAGGTGCGTTTAGAGTACGACTGTGAGGTGATGCGGCGCCTGGAAGGGTTCGCGCCGGACCTGTGCGTGCTGGCGGGGTATATGCTCATCGTGGGGAGGGAGATGTGCCGCCGCTATGCCATGCTGAACCTGCATCCTGCACTGCCAGGGGGCCCCGTGGGCACGTGGCAGGAGGTCATCTGGAAGCTCATCGAGAGCCGGGCCGCTGAGACGGGCGCCATGGTGCACCTGGTGACAGAGGAGGTGGACCAGGGCCCGCCCATCGCCTACTTCAAGTTCCCTATCCAGGGCGGGGAGTTCGCGCCGCTGTGGGCTGAGGTGGCGGGCCGCTCGGCCGAAGGGCTGAAAGCCTCTGTGGGGGAGGCGCTGCCGCTGTTTCAACGCATCCGGCAGGAAGGGATGCGGCGGGAGCGCCCACTGCTTCTGGAGACGCTAAAAGCCTTTGCTGCCGGCCGGGTCAAAGCGGTCGGAGGCCAGGTCGTGGACGTATCCGGAGCGCCCGTAGCAGGGGTCTGTCTCAACGCCGAGGTGGATGCTGCCCTCGCCCGCGGGGCGGGCTAGACACCGCCAGTACGTCCCCGCCTCGGAGGCAGCCTTTTGTTCCGGGCTCTCCAGCCTGAACCTTCCTGAAACGAGCAGGCTTTCCTGTAGCCCTACCCCACCCTGAAGGGCGGGGCATAGAAGAAACCTCTTGCTATGCCGCAGCCTTCTGGCTGTGGTTCAGGATGTCGGCAAGGCCTGATGAGCCTCACCGGGCGCTGGCGTAGGCAGAACTGCCCACACCACGCCGGCGGGTTCGCTGGGCTACACCAGCCTTCATCGCCGCCTGGGCCACGGCCCGGGAGACGGAACGCACCACGCTCCGGTCGAAGATGCTGGGGATGATGTACTCCTCGCTGAGCTCTGCGGGCGAGAGGCAGCCGGCAATCGCCTCCGCTGCGGCCACCTCCATCTCCGTGGTCACCTGGCGGGCACGAACATCCAGGATGCCGCGGAAGAGGCCCGGGAAGCAGAGGGCGTTATTCACCTGGTTGGGGTAGTCGGAGCGGCCGGTGGCCATGATCCGCACGTGTGGGAGCGCCTCCTCGGGCCAGACCTCTGGGTCCGGGTTCGCCAGCGCGAAGACGATGGCATCCTTGTTCATCCGCTTCACGTGTTCGGCTGTGAGGACCCCTGGGCCGGAAAGCCCGATGAACACGTCGGCGCCTTCCATGGCATCCCCAACACTGCCTTTGAGGTTGTGGGGGTTGGAGTGCTCGGCGATCCACGCCTTGTAGGGGTTGTCTCCGTAGTCGCGGCCGCGACAGAGGAGACCCTGGCGGTCAGCCATGACGATGTTCCGGGCGCCGCAGGCAATGAGGAGCTTGGCGGTGGCGATGCCGCCCGCACCCGCTCCCGTCATCACCACCCTGACCTCATCAAGGTGCTTTTCCACGATTCGGAGGGCGTTGGTGAGCGCCGCCAGCACCACCACGGAGGTGCCGTGCTGGTCGTCGTGGAAGACCGGGATGTCCGCCTCCTCGCGCAGCCGCTCCTCTATGTAGAAGCAGCGTGGCGCGGATATGTCCTCCAGGTTGACGCCCCCGAATCCTGTGGAGATCAGCTTCACGTTTTCCACGATGGCATCGGGGTCCTTGGTGCGCACGCAGATGGGCCAGGCATCCACCCCCGCCAGCTCCTTGAAGAGGAGGGCCTTGCCTTCCATCACCGGCATGGCGGCATCGGGGCCGATGTCGCCCAGCCCGAGGACGGCGGTGCCGTCGCTGACTATGGCGACCGTGTTGGCCTTGCTGGTGAGGGTCCAGACGGCCTTGGGATCGTTGTGGATGGCCATGCACACCCGCGCTACGCCCGGCGTGTAGGCCATGGACATGTCGTTGCGGGTTTTGAGGGCGACTTTGCTGCGCATCTCGATCTTGCCCCCAAGATGCATCAGGAAGGTCTGATCGGAGATGTTCAGCACGCGGACGCCGGGCACACCCTTCACCTTCTTGACGATCTCCTGGGCATGCTGCTCGTCCCGCGCGTTGACGGTGATGTCACGGATCATCCAGTCGCGTGCGGCGGAGACAATATCAATAGCCCCCAGGTCGCCACCGGCCCTGCTGATAGTTGAGGTGATTTGAGCGAGCATGCCCACCGAGTTGGAGTACTCGGCCCGGACGGTGATGCTGTACTGGACTGCAGGATACCTGCTGGCCATTTGCTACACCTCCGTGCTCGTACACCTCCGACGGTACTACAGGAGACGGCGTGCAGTCAATGCAGCAGAACTCGCTCTGAGTGAGTGTCTGCTCCAGCGATGCCAGTGGGAGGGACATGGCGCCAGGGGGCAGCACCCCAAAAATAAAGCCGAGCCGATCCTGGTGGATCCGCTCGGAGGGCCCGCTGAGAGTTGCCTGCCCCGGCTCGGCTTTGCCGCGGGTGCTTTGGTTTCCAAAGCAGCCTCGTCGGGGGTTCGGGCAGGTCTTCCCTGCGGGGAGCCAGGCAACTCATCGTTGCCGTGTCTCCTTCGTCCCTCTTCAGGATAGCACATTCGGCAGGATTGTCAAGGGGCTTGGTGGACTCCGCAGCAGCGTGCCGCCGGCACAGAGGGAACACCAGCCTTGCACCTGGAATCCCTTCGCAAAGGCCCTGTAACTCTGGCCCCTTCAGCGGGACCTGCCCTGAGTTTGACGAAGGGCTCAGCACCCCAGGGAGCGAATGGCTGACAATGCCGCATGGTGCAAAGCCGGCGAACATCCCTCAGGCGGACTGTTTCCTGCGGATGTCCTCCAGGTCTGTTGCCGTTCCAGAGGCCGTGAGCAGGACAGGGCGCTTCTGGTTGCGAATGGTGCTGCCGTCAACGATGCAGCGGCGCACGTCCTTCAAGCTCGGAAGCTCGTACATCACGTCCAGGAGGACCTGCTCAATGATCGTCTTGAGGCCGCGTGCCCCGGTGCGCTGCTTCAGGGCATCCGCCGCAGCGACCTCCAAAGCGTCGGGGGTGAAGACCAGCTCCACCTTGTCCATGCTGAAGAGGTGCTGGTACTGCTTGACTATGGCGTTCTTGGGTTCGGTCAGGATGTGTACGAGGTCCCCCCTGGTAAGGGGTTCGAGGGCCACCAGGATGGGCATGCGCCCGATGAGCTCGGGGATGAAGCCGTATTCCAGGAGGTCGTCGGGGATGGTGTGGCGCAGGATGTTTTCGTCGTCTGCGGAGGGAGCAGCGCCGGGCTCTGAGACGGACCGAAAGCCGATAGTTTTCCGGTCCTTGAGGACCCTGCGCTCCACGATGTGCTCAAGTCCGTCAAAAGCACCGCCGCATATGAAAAGGATGTTGTCCGTGCGGATCTGCAGGAACTCCTGGTGCGGGTGCTTGCGCCCGCCCGAGGGGGGGACGTTGGCCACTGTCCCTTCCATAATCTTGAGGAGCCCCTGCTGTACTCCCTCACCGGATACGTCTCGGGTGATGGAGGGGTTCGCCCCAGACTTGCGGGCGATCTTGTCAATCTCGTCAATGTAGGCGATGCCCCGCTCTGCCCTGGAGATGTCCCAGTCGGCCGCCTGGATCAGCCGCAGCAGGATATGCTCCACGTCCTCGCCGACATAGCCTGCCTCGGTGATGGAGGTGGCGTCCGAGATGGCGAAGGGGACTTCAAGGATCCTGGCGAGGGTCTGGGCCAGGAGGGTTTTCCCGCACCCCGTGGGGCCGATGAGGAGGATATTGCTCTTCTGCAGCTCGACGTCACTGGCCCGGCTCGTGGCGCCTGACCAGATGCGCTTGTAGTGGTTGTACACGGCGACGCTCAGGACCTTCTTGGCCTGGCTCTGCCCAACCACGTACTCGTCCAGCTTCTCGCGTATGAGCCGGGGGGTGAGGGCGCGCGGGCTCTGGGGGGGTGTGGCCTTCGCCTGGGGAGTGACCCCGGAGTCGTCAGCAAGGATCTGCTGGCAAAGGGTGACGCACTCGTCGCAGATGAAGACCTTGCCCGGCCCCGCAACAAGCCGCTTCACCTGGGCCTGGGACTTAGCGCAGAAGGAGCACTGATGCTCCTGGCGGCTTCCGCTTCGTGTTGTCATACGCGGTGATCCTTCTCTCCTGCCTCAACGTCTGGCCGCGTTCCCCACTCGCTCTCTTCTCGCACTCTGTCCCTCCCCAGTGGGCTCCCCTGCGGCTCGCATGCGCAGGGTGTCCTCACGACTTGGCCGGGGCAGGCTGAGGCGCCTTGGCCAGGACCTCATCCACCAGGCCGTACTCCACAGCCTGCTCAGCGCTGAGGTAGAAGTCCCGGTCGGTGTCGCGGGCGACTCGCTCGTAGGGCTGTCCCGTGTGCTGGGAGAGGATGGTGCGGATCTTGTCCTGGAGCCTCAGGATCTCTCGGGCAGCAATCTCGATATCCGCAGCCTGGCCCTGGGCGCCGCCCATGGGCTGATGCATATGGATGGTGGAGTTGGGGAGGGCATATCGTTTGCCCCTGGCGCCGGCGCAGAGGAGCACCGTGGCCATGCTGGCGGCCAGGCCGACACAGATGGTGGAGACGTTGGAGCGGATGAGCTGGATGGTGTCGTAGATGGCAAGTCCTGCGCTGATGATGCCGCCGGGGGAGTTGACGTAGAGGCTGATGTCCTTCTCCGGCTCCTCCCGTTCCAGGTAGAGGAGCTGGGCGATGATCAGGTTGGCAATCTGGTCCGTGATGGGCGTCCCCAGGAAGACGATGCGCTCCCGCAGGAGCAGGGAGTAGATGTCGAAGGCCCGCTCCCCACGGGCGCCGCTCTCGATGACCATGGGGATGATGTCCACCGGGCGCTCCGCGGCAAGGCCCCCCCTGTGGTGGGGTAAAGCCAGGCCGCAGTGGTCAATCCACTCAAGGTTGCTGCGCATGGTTGTCGCCTTCCTCTCCAGAGCTAGGATGATGTGGACTCAGCGGGAGGAGTCCCTTCGGTTGCCGATGGCACCGCGGCCGTTGCCTCGGGCGCGCCCTGGCAGATGGCTGCCAGCCGCTGGATGGTCTTCTGCTGCCGCAGGGCCTGCACCAGGGAGTCGCGAGCGGCCTCCTGGCTCAGGAGGCGGCGGAGGACCGGTCCCTGATCTCCGGAGTCCTTGACCTGCTGCTCGATGTGCTGGTCGGTCTCGTCCTGGCTGACCTCGATACCCTCAAGGTCGGCTATCTTGCTCAGAACGAAGAAGCGGCGGAGCCGCTGGATGGCAGGCTCTCTGAACTCCTCCCTGTGCGCCTCCTGGGTCTTGCCGATAGCCTTGAGGTGGTCATCCAGGCTCATGTTGATCCGGGCCAGGGTGCGGCCCTCCTGTTCAAGGAGGTGGTCCGTCTCCCGCTCTACCAGGAGCGGTGGGAGCTCAACGAAGGAGCTGCCCGTTGCCGCCTCGACCACGCGTTCGTTGTATCTCTGGCTGGCCAGCTCCCCTGCCTTATCCCGCAGCTTGCGGCGCATCTCTTCTCTCAGGGCCTCCAGGGAGCTGTAGCCTTCTCCCACCCCTTGTGCGAACTCGTCATCCAGGGGGGGGAGCTGCTGCTCCTTGATCTCTCGCACGGCGACGGTGAAGTGGCAGGTCTTTCCCTGGAGCTCTTCGTTGGGGTAGTCGGGCGGGAAAGGCAGGTCGAACTCCCTGGTCTCACCCTTGCTGGCCCCCACCAGCGCCTTGGCGAACCCGGGGACAGGGAGGGGGGAGCCCGCAGCGGCGATGTAGGGGAGGGCTTCGTCCTTGAACACCACCTGAGTGCCCACGATGCCCTGAAGCTCAATGGTCAGGAGGTCACCTTCTTGAACTGGCCGCTCGACTGGTGCCCAGGGTGACATCTCCCGGCGCAGGTTCTCCAGGCTTTTCTGAACGTCATCCTCCCCCACGATCATGGGTTCCGTGAGGACCCGCAGCGCCTTGTAGTCTCCTACCTCTACGGCAGGGACAAGGGGCACGGTGGCCCTGAGGACCACGGGGTCGGTCTGCACCAGCTCCACCCGGGGTTGGGCGGCGATCTCGAGCTTCTGGTCCTTGAGGGCCTGGGCCGTCAGCTCTGGGATAAGGTAGTCGAGCGCTTCGTTGAGCAGGGTTTCGTGGCCAAGCACCCGCTCTACGATGCCCCTGGGTGCCTTGCCTCGGCGAAAGCCAGGTACGGTCACCCGCTGGGCCAGGCGACGGTAGGCTCGCTCCAGACCCTGGTCCAGCTCCGCAGCCTCTACCTCTATCTTCAGGACGGCCTCGCGCTGGACGAGTTGTTCCTGGGTGACCTTCACGTCCTCTCCCTCAGATTCAGATTATACCACACTGCGGCTTTGCACATAAAGTCGTTCCGAGCCTTTCCCTCCCCGAGGGTGACGCAGGTTCTGGGAAAAGCCTTCTTGGGAAGGCCACATGGGGCCGTGCGCTGTGAAGTGCATCATGAAGCTCCGCTTCGCCACCCCCGCATGAAAATGGCAGTGGGTCCGCTCATGGTTCGACAGGCTCACCACGAGCGGTAGGGTTACCCCGCTCGCCCTGAGCGTGTCGAAGGGCAGGCGCCCATTTTCTGTGAAGTGCATCATGACGAGCTTGTGTCGTTGCCCCCTTGGG
>JACQUN010000087.1 GCA_016210285.1 Chloroflexota bacterium | reverse complement strand
GGCGAAGCCCTACTTCATGAGAAACTTGAACGACCAAAGCTTAGGGGCTGGAGGCTGGCTTGTCAAGCAGCAACATCTTTCAACAAGGAAGAGCTACTGCTCCAAGTTGAGGCCTGGACAGCCCCAGCCTGTTGATGGGGAGGTGAAACCGATGTAGCATAACCCTCGAAGCGCTCCCCCCGAGTGGGGAATCTGGTGATCACGCCACTGGCCGTCATGGCCTGGCCGCCTGAAGGTAACCATTCTACCTGCCGCCTCGCCATCTCCCGCTCCAGGGTGAATGGGAGTCTGTGAGAGGCGATACCGTGCTATCGCCCAGCCTTGAATACGGGGCGTCTGGGGCGCCAGCGCCGGAGCAAAGGGCTCCTCGTTTGCGTCGATGGTATCCTGTACTCCTTGGGCTGAGGGGTCACAGGGGGGTTGCAGATAGCTCATGTTCCTGAAAAGGGGGTGTGAAGCATGTACGACCTGCTGCTCAAGGGTGGCGACGTTCTTGACCCGGGGCGGGGCCTGAAGGGTGCTCTGGACATCGCCATCAGGGGAAACACCATCAGCCGCATCGCCGCAGGCATTGACCCCAAGGAGGCCCAGCGGGTCATCCAGGTAGACGGCAAGCTGGTGGTGCCGGGGCTTATTGACCTCCATGCCCACGTCGCTGAGGGGCTCACGGGGAACGGAATCAACCCGGACCTGGCCGGGGTCTATGCGGGCGTGTGCACCGTGGTGGACGCCGGGAGCACCGGCTCCCACACCGTGGCTGGGCTGGCCCGATACGTGGCTCCTCACGCCCGGACGCGGCTCTTCTGCCTCGTGCACATCGCCAGGACGGGCCTCGCCACCATGCCGGAGCTCCGCAGCCGCGAGGATATAGACCTCAAGGCGACCATCGCCGCCATCCAGACCAACAGGCCCTTCGTCCAGGGGGTGAAGCTGCGGCTGGCGGGCCCCGGCGTGCGCGACATGGGCGTGGAGGCCGTGCGCCTGGCCAGGGAGGCAGCCCGTGAGACGGGCACCCGCCTGATGGTGCACATCGGAGACCCGGAGGGCGTCACGCCGCCGGAGGTCACCCGGCAGATGCTCGGCCTGATGGGGCCGGGGGACATCGTCACCCACTTCTTCACAGGCAACGCCGGCAGCGTGCTGGACGCCAACGGGCGTGTATGGCCTGAGGTGAAGGAGGCGCTGGCCCGCGGAGTGCATCTGGATACCGCCCACGGCCGCTTCAACTTCAGCTTCGACACAGCCAGGCGGGTGCTGGACCAGGGGCCTATCCCCCACACCATCAGCACCGACATGACCCTCCCCGGCCGTCCCGCCATTATCGGGAGCGTGACAGAGCTGATGTCCAAGTTCCTGGCCCTGGGCTTCTCCCTGGAGGAGGTCGTGCGGATGACCACCGCCAACGCAGCCCGTGCCCTGGGGATGGAGGACCGCCTGGGGGCCCTGGCCGAGGGACGGGAGGCAGACCTCACGGTTCTGGAGGCGGTGGATGGCAGCTTTGTGTTCCGGGACACGCCGGGGAAGACGCTGAAGGGGGCCAAAGCGTTGGTGCCCCTCCTGACGATAAGGGCAGGCCAGCCGATGCCTCTGGACTGGGGGCCCCGGCCCTGGGGCTGGCTGCCGGAGCGCGAGTAGGGAGCATGTTGAAGGGCAAGCGAGTTACCCTGCGCGCCGTCGAGCAGGGCGACCTGGCGACCTTCCATCTGTGGATGAATGACTGGGAGGTCAAGCGCTTCCTGGCGCATATCTACCCGCTCTCCATGGACGAGGAGGCGGAGTGGTACGAGGCTATCCAGGAGCGCAAGGATGAGAGGCACTTCGCCATTGAGGACGAAGCCGGCGAGCTTATCGGAGTTGTTGGCCTGCGGCGGATCTCCCCCGAGAACCGCTCTGCCGAGCTGGGGATCGCTCTTGGGGAGAGGCGGGTGTGGGGGCAGGGCTACGGGACGGCGGCGGTCCGCGCCATGCTCGATTTCGCCTTCAAGCAGATGAACCTCCACATGGTGTGGCTCCAGACGTATGAGTTCAACGAGCGAGCGCAGGCGTCCTTCCGCAGGTGCGGCTTTCGCGAGGACGGGCGCCTTCGCCAGGGGGTGTTCCGGGACGGCAGGTACTGGGATGTGGTGTTGATGAGCGTGCTGCGGGAGGAGTTCGTGGCGGAACAGAAAGCAGAGGAGGGCCAGGGCCCATGAGCGCGTCCCCCCTGCCCCTGGAGGGTGTTCGGGTCACTGACTTCACCTGGGTCCTGGCGGGCCCCTATGCCAAAAAGCTCCTGGCCGACTTTGGGGCGCTGGTTATCAAGGACGAGGACCGGGAGGGACGAGACCTGGCCCGCCGCCTGCCTCCCTTTCCCGGTCGGCAGGAGGGTGTCAACCGCAGCGGGTACTATAACAACCTGAACCGCAACAAGCTCAGCATCTCGCTCAACCTGCGAGATCCACGGGGCCAGGAGACCGCCCGCTCCCTGGCCGCCATCAGCGACCTGGTCATAGAGAACTTCAGCGCCGGGGTCATGGAGCGCCTGGGCCTGGACTATCCCTCCCTGCGCCGGGTCAAGCCTGACATTGTTTATGTAAGCATGGCGGGCCTCGGGCAGCAGGGCCCCTGGCGCAACTACGTGAGCTACGGCCCCATCATCCAGGCGCTCTCTGGCCTCACCTTCCTGACCGGCTACCCGGACCGCATGCCCACTGGTGTGGGCTACTCCTACGCCGACTTTGTAGGTGGCCTCAACGGTGCCTATGCCGCCCTGGCTGCCTTGCACCACCGCCGCCGGACAGGCCGGGGCCAGTACATTGACCTGTCCCAGCTTGAGGCGGCGTGTACCTTCGTGGGCCCTGGGCTGCTGGACTGGCTGGTGAACCGCAGGCCGCAGCAGCGCACCGCCAACCATCTGGCCCACATCCCTGCCGCTCCCCATGGGGTCTATCGGTGCAGAGGGGATGACAGGTGGTGCGCCATCAGCGTGTTCACCCAGGGGCAGTGGCAGGCTCTCTGCACGGTGATGGGGAATCCCGAATGGTGTCAGGAGGAGCGCTTCGGCACACCCCTGGAGCGGGTGAAGCACCAGGGGGAGCTGGACCGCCTGCTGGAGGGATGGGCTTCCGCTCGCACCGCCGAGGAGGTGGCTGAGGCCCTGCAGGCGGCGGGGGTGCCGGCGGCGCCGGTGCAGAGCGCCCGAGAGATGCTCGAGGAGGACCCCCAGCTCAAGGCGCGGGGTTTCTACGTGGGGCTGGAGCATCCGGAGCTGGGCCGGCGGCTCTTTGAGGGGACGCCCCTCCGCTTCACGCGCACGGAGGGCGGCCCAAGGCAGGCCGCCCCGCTCCTGGGGCAGCACAATGACCTTGTGTACAGCTCCCTGCTGGGCTTGCCGGAGGAGCAGCTCAACCAGCTCATCGTGGACGAGGTGGTGTGAGGTGGCGGTGACATCACGAGGGGCGCGTCACCTTTTGGGAGCACGCCAGGCGTGTCGCCAGGTGCTCCAAACATCCCGAAAGGGGAGCTCTCAGAAGGGCTGAGAGCTTGCACAGGGCGATTCTGAGGCTGGAGCACAGACACGCTGTCCGCTCTGTCCAGCCGTGTTGCATGGGGTGTCTAGACCAGGGTCTGCACCTCGACGATATCGCCTTTGCCCACCTTGATCCCCAGGGCCTCGTGGTGTTTGTGCACGGTGTCGGCGTTCGGGGCCTCGGCCAGGCACCACATCTCACCCTTGCTCATGAAGGCGTTGATCGGCTTCACGCCGTCCGGCGCCGCTTTCCCGGCCTTGATGTCCGCAACGAGCTGCTGTGCCACCTGAGGCGGAAGTTGGACCGCCTTGTGATGGTCAAGATACTTGGGCATCGTTCCCTCCCCTTTCAGTATTCCTGCGGCCCTGATGCTGCTCCTGTGCAAGCCCCTTCTGGAAAGATATAATGCTACCATAGTGGTCAACTTTCTGCAACGGCTAGGGCTGCCCTGCCGGCACAGGGGTCTGGGCATACAGTGCTCCTGGGGGCGACTCACAGCCCCAGCTTGCCAGGGTTGAGGATACCCCTGGGGTCCAGGGCAGCCTTGATGCGGCGGAGGACTGCCATACCTGGCCCCAGATCCCGCTCCATCAGATGAGAAAGCTTCAGACCCACCCCGTGGCAGTACTCCATGGAGCCGCCAGCATCCTGAGCCGCTTGCAGGAGCGCGTCCACGGCGGTTGACATGGCCTGTGAGGTCGTCTGGGTGGAAGGCCCCGGGTCCGCAATCATGAAGGAGAAGAACTCCGGCCGCGCCCACAGGGACCACTCCCGGACGGGGATGCGGTAGCCTGCCAGAATCTCCTGGCAGTGCTTTCGGTATTCCAGCACCCTGGAGGCGGGCACCGCCACGTGAAGGTAGTCCATTCTCCAGGTGCGGTGGCGCCTTTGGGCTGGGGCCGCTTCCAGCACCTCTCGCTTGTACCGCTGGGCGATGCTGTGGCGTTGGGACCAGAAGCGCTGGGCAACCGCTGCGCCCAGCTCCTGGCCTCCGTGCTGGCGGCAGAGGGACAGCGCCCGCCTCTCCTGGGCCTCCACCTCATCCCGAAACCCCTCAAAGCCCAGGTAGAGCTCCACCTGGGAGTGGGGATTGCCGTCGCCTTCGGAGGCCGGGAACTCCTCTGCGAAGTCCACGAGGGCGGGGCGCAGACCCAAGTCGTGCATCTCCATGATGGCCTGGAAGCCGGCTTCAAAGCTGGGGAGGCTGAGGGCGTGGAGGGCGCGCTGCTCGGGAGAGGGGAACACCTCCAGGGTGGCCCTGGTGATGACGCCCAGGACGCCCTCAGACCCGATGAGCAGGCCGTTCAGGCCAGGGCCCGCGGCCTTTGGCACCCCGCGGGTGGCGATGACCTCCCCGGTGGGGAGCACGGCCTCCAACCCGAGCACCTGCTGGCCCATGGGGCCATACTTTCCGGCCCGGTAGCCTACCCCGTTGGTGGCGATGGCTCCGCCTACGGTAGCGATGGGAAGGCTCCAGGGGTCGTGCCCCAAGAGAAGGCTACGCTGGCCCAGGGCGTGCTCCAGGTCTTCCAGGACCACTCCGGCCTCTACCGTGGCCAGCCGACCGCTCTGGTCAATGTCCAGGATGCGGTTCATACCCTTCAGGTCCAGGACGATCCCCCCCTCCACCGAGATAGCCCCTCCCATGACCCCGGTGCCGCCGCCCCAGGGGACGACGGGGATGCCCTCCCGGGCGGCGAACGCGACCACACCCGCCACCTGCTCGGTTGTGCGGGGGCGCACGATGGCCCTGGGGCGGGTCTCCAGCCTGTGGGGGGCCCGGAACGCGCGGAAGGGGCTCAGGGCATCCTGGGAGTGGCGCTCCAGGTCCTCCTCCTCCGTGGAGACAGCAGCAGCTCCTACCAGTGAGACGAACGCCTCAAGCAGCGCCTTGTCCGAGAAGGTTTTGCGGCGGGGCATACGGAACCATCCTCTCACGGCGCTTCAGGTCGCCTGTTTGGTTGCCCCCAGCAATGCCTGCCAGTCCCAGAGCGAGCCCTGGCAAGGTCGCATCGCTGGGAAGGTCCAGGCGGGACGCGTCTGGGGTCATGGGTTCGGGGGGCATTCCCCCTATCGGTTGTCGTATCTCCAGCGGGTCTCCTGGGGGGTGTCTTCCAGGGTGACCCCCAGCTCCTGGAGCTTGGTGCGGATCATGTCGGCCAGGGTGAACTGCCGGGAGCTCCGGAGGGAACTGCGCAGTGCGACCAGCAGCTCAATAAACGGGTGCGCGGCCATGGCTCCGGTTGTCACCTCCTGAAGGGTAAGGCCCAGGATGCCTGCCAGCTCCCGCAGGACTTGCCTTGCCCGGGCAACGGAGTTGCCCGCCTCCGGGCCACGGTTGATCTCCCTGGCAAGGTCAAAAAGGGCAGCCAGGGCCAGAGGGGTATTCAGATCGTCGTCCATGGCGGCCAGAAAGCGTTGGCGTAGCGGCTCAGGGTCCACCTGGGGTGTGTCCTCCGGCGCAGGAGAGGTCTCCTCGCGGGCTGCGGTACGGAGGCGCTCTGCTGCCCGCTCCTGGGCCACCACCGCCGCCTCGGTGTAGTTGAGGGGGCTGCGATAGTGGGAGCTCAAGAAGAAGAGCCGCAAGGCGTCAGGGCTGAAGCGGGCCAGCGCCGCCTTGATGGTCACCAGGTTCCCCAGGGACTTGCTCATCTTGTCCTCGCCCAGACGCAGGAGCCCGTTGTGGACCCAGAACCGGACGCAGGGGGAGACACCAGTGTAGGACTCGGTCTGGGCAATCTCGTTCTCGTGATGGGGGAAGATGAGGTCCTGGCCGCCGCCGTGGATGTCCAGCGTCGTACCCAGGTAGTGGAGGGACATGGCGCTGCACTCGATGTGCCACCCCGGCCTGCCCATGCCCCAGGGACTCTCCCACGACGGCTCCTCCGGCTTGGCGGCCTTCCAGAGGGTGAAGTCCATGGGGTGCTCCTTGCGGACACCCCGCTCCACCCGTGCGCCGGCCTCCATGCCCTCCAGTGTCCGCCGGCTCAGGGTGCCGTAGCCGCGGGCGTGGGTCACCCGGAAATACACATCCCCATCTGCCGCATAGGCAAAGCCCCGGTCCACCAGCGCCCGAATCATCTCCACCATGCGGGGGATCTCCTGGGTGGCGCGGGGATACACGTGAGCCCGGAGGATGTGAAGGGCCTCCATGTCCTCAAAGTACTCTTCGATGTACCGTTCCGCCACCTCTTGGGGCGGGATGTTCTCCTGGCGCGACCTGGCGATAATCTTGTCGTCCACGTCGGT
>JACQUN010000005.1 GCA_016210285.1 Chloroflexota bacterium | reverse complement strand
GGCTATACCCCTGGGACAGGTGCCCAAAACCAATTTCTTTACAGCTCTCATGAAGCTCCGCTTCGCCACCCCCGCATGAAAATGGCAGTGGGTCCGCTCATGGTTCGACAGGCTCACCACGAGCGGTAGGGTTACCCCGCTCCCCCTGAGCGTGTCGAAGGGCGGGCGCCCATTTTCTGAGCAGATCTCAGTGTGCCCAGCGGCTTGAGACCCGTTGCGGAAAGCATATGGAGCGGGGAGACTACCTGCCGGCTGCCCGCAGATAGGCGTCCCACAGCAGCAGCACGCCCACGCTGCTCAAGACCAGGCCCATGACCAGCAGCAGGGTCTCCATGGCCACCCGCCCGGTCAGGCGGGCGCCGTAGGCGGTGCCGACCATCCCTGCCACGGCCATGAAACCAAGAAGGGGATAGTCCACCTGGCCCTGCGCCGCGTGGCCAATCCACCCGAAGGAGCCCATGAGGAAGCCAATGACCAGGTTGGTCCCCGCTGCCACGCGGGGGTCCATCTTGAGGACCTGGATGAGGGTGGGCAGACGGATGCTGCCCAGGATGAGGCCCACAGCCCCTCCCAGGAGGCCGATGCCCAGCCCGATGCCACCCTCGAGCACGGCCCGCCGAGATGTGAGGGTCGCACCCCACATCGCTGGTGTGTTCCGCGCCACCCCAGAGCTTCTCTGTCGCAGCGCTCTGCGCGCCCGCATCAGCAACTCGACCCCCTGCCAGAGGACCAGGGCCCCCGCCAGAAAGACCAGCAGGGCCTGTGGCACACGCCCGCTGGCGAAGCCCCCGACAAACGCCCCTGCGACGGAAGGCAGGCCCACCACCGCCACCACGCGCAGGTTGACCCGGCCCTCGCGCAGGTGCCGGTACAGCCCGGTCGCCGCGCTCATGGTGCTCACCAGGATGTTCGTCCCTGCGGCCACGGGGGCAGGAAGCCCTATCAGAAGCAGTGCCGGGAGGCGCATGGTGCCCAGGGCCAGCCCCACAAATCCTCCGAGGACTCCCACCCCAAGGGACACAACAGTAAGAAGGACGAGCTGCCAGAGGTTCACATGGGACGAAACGCCAAAGACCTCCAACGTCGGGCGCCTCCTATCTCCGGTGGAACTCCCGCTCCAGATGGCTGGCGCTCAGATGCACCACCGTCGGCCGGCCGTGAGGACAGGTGTACGGCTCCCTGGCCCGTTCCAACAGGCGCAGCAGCTCTGCCATCTCCTCAGCCGCGAGGGTCTCACCAGCCCGCACGGCGGCGTGGCACGCCAGGGAGGCGACCAGTTGTTCCTCAAGCTCTCCTGTGCCCGTCTCCTGAAGCAGCGCATCCAGCAGGTCCAGCAGCGCCTGGCCCGGCGACCTTCCCTGGAGGACGGCCGGCACGGCGCGAATGAGGTACGTGCGCTCCCCAAACGGCTCCATGTCCCACCCATAGCGCCTCAGGAGCTCTGCCTGGCTCCCCAGCACCTGGGCCTGCTGGGGGGTAAGCTCTACCGCCTCAGGAGCCAGCACGCCCTGGGTCTCGGCAGCTTGACGCAGGGAAGCCTCCCGCAGGCGCTCATAGAGGACGCGCTCATGGGCGGCGTGCTGGTCAACGAGGTAGAGGCCATCTGGGCCCTCGGCGACAATGTAGAGGCTCTGCATTTGCCCCAGCACCCGGAGGAGAGGCAGTGTTTGCCCCAGGGTGGCAGAAGGCGTTGGGGGAGCACCGGGGGAGACCGTCGCGTCATCTCCCGACTTGCCCTGCCGCCGCGGCGACGTCATCAGACGTGCGCCGGCCGGGCGGGCCGGGGCATGCATCCCAGGGGAAGCGCCGAGGAACACGGGTGGGACCGCCAGGCGGCCGGGGTCCACGCTCGGGACCGGCGCCTTGGCTATCACCGCTCGCCGCACCGCCTCCTGCACAGCCCGAAAGACCTCATGCTCCCGCTGGAATCGCACCTCCGCCTTGGCCGGGTGCACATTCACATCCACATCCTCATGGGCAACAGTTATGTTGAGTATCGCGATGGGATGGCGCCCCTCTGCCAGGAACCCGTGGTAGGACTCCTCCAGAGCGTAGGTCAGCGACCGGTGATGCACCGGCCTGCGGTTCACGAAGAGGGAGATGTAGCTACGGTTGGCCCGGCTGAGATCGGGGGGGCTGACCAGCCCTTCGACTGCCGGGGAACCGGCAGGCGCAGCGTGAGCCACGGACAGCAGGGACTGTCCCACCTCGCCCCCATAGGCGGCTGCGGCGGCATCCCGGGGGTCGCCGGAGCCAGGCGAGGTGAACACCTCCCGCCCCTCCACGGAGAGGCGAAAGGCAACCTCCGGGAAGGCCAGGGCGTAGGTGGTCACCACCCCCTGGATACGGGCGGCCTCGGCGCCCGGGGACTTCATGAATCGCAGGCGGGCGGGATAATCCCTGAAGAGGTGTCGGACAGCTACAGAGGTGCCCACGGGGGCGCCCAGGGGTTCACGGCGGCGAAGGGCGCCCCCCCGCACCTCCACAGCAGTGCCCGTCGCCTCCTCCTGGGAGCGGGTGTGCAGGGTGACCCAGGCTGCTGCGGCGATGCTATGAAGGGCCTCGCCCCTGAAGCCCAGAGTGGCGATGGAAAGCAACTGCTCCGCCGACTGGAGCTTGCTGGTGGCATGGCGCTGAAAAAGGAGGCCAACATCAGCGGCGGGGATGCCTCTCCCGTTGTCCGTCACGCGCAGGAGGTCAAGGCCTCCACCCTGGACCTCTATCCCTACCCGGGCGGCGCCGGCGACCAGGGCGTTCTCCACAAGCTCTTAGACCACCGAGGCGGGCCGCTCCACCACCTCGCCCGCGGCGATGCGGGATGCTACCTCTGGGGGAAGGACGTGGATGCCCATGGGGGACCCGGTCAAAAGCCCTGGCGGCGCGGCCGGAAGGCCGAATCCGGCGAGTGGCCGTTCTGGCTCAGCTCCCGAATGATGTCGTAGATCCGCTCCATCTCCCGATCGCTCGGGTTCTTGAAGAAGTAGGGCTTCACCAGGATACCGCCCAAGGCGGAGACGATCTCGGGGTAGTCGTCCACCACAAGGTTCGGGAGAGCCGGAAGCTCCCCCTTCGCCAGTTTTCGGTCCAGCACCTGCTGGTAGTCCTGAATGGGCTTCTCAAACACCCCGTCCACGTACCCGTCCAGCCCAAGCTGCTGCACCTCGCCCTTGCGCACCCCCATCCCTGACCAGATGTAGAGGGTGTGCCCATCCTCCTTGAGGCGCTGAAAAAGCTCCTGAACCCCCGGCCGAAGAGTCCCGTCAACGGCGAGGATGGTGTAGTCCATGTCAAAGAAGATGTGAATAGCTGACCCCCCGAACCATTTTCCGCCTTCTGGCGCGGGTTTCAGCATACCCTCTCAGCTTGAGCGTGTCAAGGGAACCACCCACGGCCAAGCGCCTCCCATGAACCAGCCAGCGTTTCATCAGCGAATCTGAACGCTCGCCCGGTGGTTGACAGCCTGCCGGGATGCTACTACCATGCCACTGGCCCAGGAGTTCGCCCCTTCGGGTATCGGGCCTCGGCAGGAGTTTCAGAGGGAGGAGGCAGACAGATGGCGCTCACGAACAAGGAGATGACCAAGAAGCTTCGGGAGATCTTCTATCGGCCTGGGTTGACCGTCGTGCCAGGAGGCTCTACCCCGTACCACGCCATTATGACGGAGCGGGCGGGGTACGAGGCCTTTTACATGTCTGGCGCCATGACCCACAACTGGCTCATCGGCTGGCCTGACGCAGGGGCCATGACCATGCGGGAGTTCGCGGACAACGGGAACCGCATCGTCAAATGCGTCAACATCCCCGTGTTCTCGGATTGCGACGTTGGATTCGGCAACGCCGTCAACGTGTACCGAACGATCAAAGAGTACATCTGGGCTGGGATTGCCGGCTGTCACATCGAGGACGTGGAGTACCCCAAGGGGGTGGTCAGCTCGGTTCAGCGTCCCACGGGGAGAGGGCATGACGGCGAGCTCCTGATCAGCATCGAGGAGGCGGTGGGGAAGTACAAGGCTGCCGTCGCTGCAAGGAACGAGCTGGACCCCAACTTTGTCATCGTCGCCCGCACCGACGCTCGCCTCTCCATTGGGGGCGGCTACGACGAGGCGATCAAGCGCGCCAAGGCCTATGAGACAGCGGGAGTGGACGTCATCATGTTCGAGGGGATGCACTCCTGGGAGGAAAGCGCGAGGGCCATGGCATCGGTGCGCCTCCCCTCGTTCTGCAACACCCACATATGGGCCATCAATAGAGACGCCCAGGGGAACTGGATTCCTGGACCGTCTCTGGAGCAACGCGCGAAGGATGGTGAGAAGATCTACCTGGCCGTTGGCCTCTCGCTGCAGGTGGCGAACCAGGCGGCCTGGGAGATGCTGGTGGAGTTCAAGAAGCGCGGCATGCAGGCGGTCCACGAGTGGCGCTTGGCCCAGGAGAAGAAGACCCCGGAGATGCGCCTGCCCACGGACCTCATCCCCATCGCACCGGTCAGGAAGCTGGAACAGACGTATCTGCCCAAGACCAAGGAGGTGTTGACGGCAGGACCGTAAGGGCACTGCCGGCCGACCTCCCGCTCTGGGCATCGCCGGGCTTCCGAAGAGCCAGCGCCAGAACAGGGTAGCCCACGCCAACGTTGGCATGGGCTACCCTGTTTCGTTGCGCCGGGCAGGAGGGTCAAGCGCCAGGCTCACATGGTTCCGCCTTTCCCGAATCTGGGCGCACTGCCTCCCGTTGGATGCCCAGTATCTGCGTACTTGTTTCGTAGCAATTCCCCATCGCATCTGAGGTAACCAGCAATGCTCCTTGACACCCGCTAGAGGAAAGGATAATATGAATCCAAGGATCAGGTAGGACAGAGGCTATTCGGGACTGTGGGAGGCGGCCTCCGGGAACCCCGGGGAGGAGCGCTGGCCGTAGCAAAGGGGTGTGTCATGGCAGGTTGGGCTGCGGTGGTCCTGGCGGCGGGGCGTGGCACGCGCATGAAATCGGCCACCCCCAAGGCACTCCACCCTTTGTGCGGTGCACCCCTGGTCTCCTTCGCCGTGCAGGCTGCGAAGGAGGCCGGCCTTTCCCCCATCGTCCTGGTCGTGCCGCCCAACGCCGACGCCCTGCGAGAGCTGCTGCCTGAGGAGACGCGCGACGCGGTGCGCCTCGCCGTCCAGGAGCAGCCGCGGGGGACAGGGGATGCGCTCCTGCAGGCCAGGGCCACCCTGGAGGGCAGGGCGGCAGACATCCTGGTGCTGCCCGGCGACGCCCCGCTGGTCACCGCCGACACCCTGCTTCAGATGCAGAGGTGTCATCAGTCGGCTGGGGCGGCCATCACCCTGCTGACCTCTGACCGCTGCCCCCCTGACGGCCTGGGGCGTGTCGTGCGCAACGCCGCCGGGGTGCCGGCGGCCATCGTGGAGGAGCGCGAGGCTTCCGCAGAGCAGCGAGACCTGCGCGAGGTCAACAGCGGGGTCTATTGCCTGCGGGGGAGCTGGGCCTGGCCCCGTCTGGCGGAGCTGAAGCCCCGCGGCAACGGGGAGCTCTATCTGACGGACCTGGTGGCGCTCGCGGCCAGCGAAGGCGCGGGGACCGCCTCCACCCAACCCCTGGACCCCTGGGAGGTGTTCGGCGTCAACGACCGGGTCCACCTCGCCCAGGCGGAGGCGGTCCTGCGGGAGCGCCTGTGCCGCCGGTGGATGCTGGAAGGGGTCACCATCCTGCACCCTCCCTCCACCTTCATTGACGCTGCCGTCCAGTTGGGGCAGGACACCATCCTCTACCCCAACACCTTCCTCCTGGGGTCCACCCGGGTGGGCAGGGACTGTCGCCTCGGCCCCAACGCCATCGTCCGGGACAGCATCCTGGGCAACGGGTGCGTTGTGGTGGCCTCGGTGCTGGAAGGGGCGGTCCTGGAGCCACAGGTGGAAGTGGGGCCCTTCAGCCACCTTCGTCCCGAGACCTACGTGGAGACGGGGGTGCACATCGGCAACTTCGCCGAGGTCAAGAAGAGCCGGCTGGGGCGGGGCAGCAAGATGGGCCACTTCTGCTATGTGGGCGACGCCACCCTTGGCGCTGAGGTGAACGTCGGCGCAGGCACCATCACCTGCAACTTCGACGGTGTGGAGAAACACCTTACGGTCGTGGAGGAGGGAGCGTTCCTGGGGTCGGACACGCTGCTGGTGGCGCCAGTGCGGGTGGGGGCCCGGGCAGCGACGGGAGCAGGCGCTGTGGTGACCCGGGATGTGCCGCCAGACACCCTGGCAGTGGGTATGCCCGCGCGCCCCAGGAAGAGGGTGAAGCGGCCCCGTGCACCCTAGCGGCGGCTCCCTGGGGGTAATGGATCTTGGATAGCGGAAGTTCCCTGGCCCTGGCCCTTCTGGCGCTGGGGCTGGGCTGTTTCTCCCTGGCTGTGCTGGCTGAGGGAGCCCTGGCCTCGGTCTCTCGGGACGTGCTGCGCGACCGGGCTGAGGCCGACGACGCGCGGGCGGCGCGCCTGACACACCTGCTGCAGCGGCCCCGTCCTCTTCGCAGGTTCCTCCTCTCGCTCCGGCTGCTGCTTGCCCTCGTGGTGACGCTGGTAGTGACGGGCCTCCTGGCCCGGGACGGTGGCATCCCCTGGGGACGCGCGGCGGGACTCCTGGCCGCTACGCTCCTCGTGCTCCTGGCGCTTCAGACCGTGGCCCGCGTCCTGGCCCACCGCTTCGGTACTCCCCTGGCCCTGGCCCTTGCCCCTGGCCTTTACGCTCTTTCGCTGGTGCTGCGGCCCCTGCAGGGTCTGCGCCGCACCGTTGGCCTTCCCCAGGGGGCCCTGGACGTGGAGCAGCACACCCCGGCTGAGGAGCAGATGGAAACCCAGATCGCGAGGGAGGTGCAGGAGGCAGCCCCTGAGCCGCGAGAGCGGGAGATGATCCGCGCCATCCTGGAGATGGAGGACACCACCGCCAGGGACATTATGGTGCCCCGGGTGGACATCGTGGCGGCGGAGGTCACCGACCCCCCCTCCCGCGTGGTGGCCCTGATGGAGGAGCACGGCCACAGCCGCCTCCCCGTGTATGAGAACACTATAGACTACATCGTGGGCATTGTGTATGCCAGGGACCTCCTCCCCCTCCTGACCTCCCGGTCCCTTCCGGACCCGCTGCAAGCCATCCGCTTGCCGGACCTGCTCCGCCCTCCCTTCTTCATCCCGGAGACGATGCGCCTCAACGCCCTCCTGCGGGAGTTCCAGCAGCGGCGAGTCCACCTGGCCATCGTGGTGGACGAGTACGGCGGGACGGCAGGGCTGGTGACCATGGAGGACCTCCTGGAGGAGATTGTGGGGGAGATTGTGGACGAGTTCGACGAAAGCCAGCCCCAGGTGCAGGTGATTGACCAGGACGAGGCGATCCTGGATGCCCGCATCAGCCTGGCCGACCTGAACCAGCTCTTCGCCGTGAGCCTTCAGGGAGAGGGCTTTGATACCGTGGGGGGCTTCGTTTACAGCCGGTTGGGGAAGATCCCCAACCCTGGCGACACCGTTGAGGCCGACGGCCTGAGGATCGAGGTGCTCTCCACCGCCAAGCGGCGCATCCAGAAGGTGCGGGTGCAGCGCCAGCTCCAGGAGCCTCGCCCGGAGCTCCCCTAGCAAACACCGAGACCCAGACCTCGCCCAGGAAAGCCGAGCCAACCAGGCGGTCTGTCACCCTGAGAGCTTGTGAGTTTTTCGCGGACAAGTGCCGCGGACATCATGATTTCGTAGCTGGTTGACCCCTTCGACCGGCGCCAACAACCAGTTTCTTCACAACCTCTGAGCCCTTCGTCAAACCCTGCCCTGAGCTTGTCGAAGGGTCAGGGTCAACTCCTCGAGGAATCTCCCGGGAGATTCCTCGGTCGCGGAGTCTACCCTGAGGGAAACGAACGGGCTCCTTCGTAATGACAGGAAGCGATGGGCTCTGCATGACTGCATGCACAATGCTCCCAGACCCCCAACGAGGGAAAAGAGAGGGCCAGTTGCCCACACCGTGGGCAACTGGCCCTCTGCTGCTCCAAGCCACCATGGGAAGCCCTGCATGGCTTCCCTCTGCCGCCCACGAAAGCGGCAGGTCAACCTGCGACGGCGCGGTTACCTCGCGGGCGTTGGCGTCGCCGGAACAGGCGTCGGGGTCGCGGGCACAGGCGTCGGCGCCGCCTTGGGCCGGACGATTTCAATGGGAGCGCTGGCCAGGGAGCCCTTGTCACCGATGGCGCGCACCGTGTAGTTGCCGGTGCCGCCCTTGACAGGGTCCAGGGCGTCGCCAATCCTCGGGAGGAACCCCGCAGCGCTGACGAACTTGAGGGCCCCGTTGTCGTTGGCGTCGCCCCCCACCATCAGCAGCTCGCTGGCACCCATCTGGACGGCGATGACCACCGCCTCACCCGGCTTGAAGCCGGAGCCCCATATGGTGATCGTGGCCCTGGCATCGAATGCATAGGACGCCTTGTCCAGGATGATCGTGGCCTCTACCTGGGGCGCTGGAGCCCCCGGATCCCCTTTGTCCCCTTTGGCGCCCGGAGCACCCGGAGCACCCGCAGCGCCACCAGCGCCCGGAGCGCCCGCGGCCCCAGGGGCGCCTGCCACGCCAGGGGCGCCCTGAGGCCCTGCGGGCCCCTGCTTGCCTTCAGGCCCTTGACAGGCAGCAGCAAGAAGCACACCAAAGAGCAAAAGGATGAGGAAGATACCGGCTATCTTCAGGCCTGGGAAACCTTTCATCGAGCCCCCTTTCTCTTGTCGTCACGACATAGGGTCTGTTTTCGTCGGGCCCCCAAGCATTTCTTCGCCTAAAGCACACCCCGTAATCTTAGGCACCTTCCCTGCGGATGTCAAGGGCTACACTCCCCCTCCCGATGCCCTCTTTTCTCCGTGCCGGACGGGGGCGGAGCGCACCCGACTCGCTGTGCACGAGGCTACTATACGTGATAACGAGGGATGCCTCCCTTTGGTTCCAGCTTCCCCTCCCCGCTCGCAGACCACGGTGGCCTGTGCACGAATGACGAGCAGCAGCCCTGGCTTTGGGCCACCCCCAAGAGCATGGGGACACGGCCAGGCAAGAACAGAAGAGCCTGGGACGGCGAAGGGATGCTCCTCGCCGAAAAGCAGCGAGCAAGCTATAATCGTTGCAATGCGCTGGCTCTGTTTGCATCCGCCAGCGCAGCCGAAAGCTGCAGGATAGAGCGCATCTCTTCTCTGGCCCGCCCTTTCAGCGCTGGGTAGGCCATGCAACAGAGCCAAGTGCCCTTGGCGCAGCCCCTTTGGGGACGCCCTGGCCCGCTCTGACCCGCAGTCGCCGGAGGATGAGCAGCCTAAGAGGCGCTGGGAACGCTTCGCCCTCTCGCCCGCTCCAGGGGGCCAGCGCACTTCGTGGAGGAGAAGGCCCTTGGAACAGGATATCACCGAGCAGATAACCAGGCTGGTGTTCCAGTTGGCCATTATCCTGGCTGCGGCAAAGCTGGCTGGTGAGGTCTGCGACCGCTTCTTCAAGGTGCCGCCGGTGCTGGGGGAGCTGGTCGCCGGGGTCGTCATCGGGCCCTACGCCCTGGGTGGGCTCCACCTGGGCCCTGTTGGCCCCCTCTTCCAGGGGGCGCGCGAGGCGGGTGCCAACCCCATCTCGGTGCTCCCCACGTCCCTCTACGCCATCGCCCAGGTGGGGGCGGTGGTCCTGCTCTTCGCCGCCGGGATGGAGACCGACCTGAAGCAGTTCCTCCGCTACGCTGGGCCGGCCTCCGTGGTGGCGGCAGGCGGCGTGCTCGTGCCCTTCGCCCTGGGGGCCACGGCCACCGTGTGGTTCGGCTTCGGGCACGGCTTCACCGACCCGGTGCCCCTCTTCATGGGCGCCATCCTGACCGCCACCTCCGTCGGCATCACCGCGCGGGTGCTCAGCGACCTGCACCGGCTGGGGACGCCGGAGGGGGTGACCGTGTTGGCCGCCGCGGTTGTGGACGACGTCCTGGGCATCCTGGTGCTGACCATCGTTGTAGGCATCGCTGCCACCGGGCACGTCACCCTGGGGCAGGTAGCCCTGGTGGGAGGCAAGGCCATCGGCTTCTGGGTAGCCCTCACGGGGCTGGGCATCCTGGCCTCTGGACTTATCTCCCGGGCCCTGGGGGCCTTCCGCGTCACGGGGGCAGCCGTTGCCCTGGCCCTGGCCCTGGCCTTTCTGGCGGCGGGGCTGGCCCAGTCCGTTGGCCTGGCCATGATCATCGGGGCGTACTCCATCGGGCTTGCCCTGTCCGGCACCGAGCTGGCGCGGCGTATTGAAGGGGCCATGCACGGCGTCTACTATGCCCTGGTGCCCGTTTTCTTCGTGGCGATGGGGATGCTCGTGGACCTGTCGGCCATGCGCGGGGCCCTGGTTTTTGGCGGAGTCATCACCGCCCTGGCCATCGTGGGGAAGGTGTTTGGCTGCGGCCTGCCCGCCCTCGGCCTGGGGTTCAACCTGCGCGGGGCGTGGCGCATCGGCCTGGGGATGCTGCCCCGCGGCGAGGTGGCGCTCATCGTGGCCGGGGTGGGCCTGGCCCAGGAGGTGATTGACACAGAGATCTTCGGCGTGTCCATCATGATGACGGCGGTCACGACCCTGGTGGCGCCTATTCTCCTCGTGCCCGTCTTCCGCCGGGGTGGGCCGGGGACGCGGGCCGCGCAGCGCCAGCCCTCCCACGCCCCGTCCAACGATCCCCGCTGAGCACGGCGCCCCCGTGGATGTTCCGGCATGTTCCCTGGGGGGCGTTTGCGGCTCCCGGTGGACTTGCCCGCACAGGACGGGGCTGATATAGTTATCGAGGAATGCAGGCCCCTGTAGCTCAGGCGGATAGAGCACCGGCCTCCGGAGCCGGTCGCGGGCGTTCGAGTCGCCCCAGGGGCACTCCCCTTTCCCCAGCCCTCGGCATGGCCCCGGGGCGTGGCCCAGTGGTAGGGCGCGTGGTTTGGGACCACGAGGTCGCCAGTTCGAACCTGGCCGCCCCGACTTTTTTGCTTTGCGTGCGCCCCGGCAGTCCCACCCCGAAAGCAGGGCTGCTCGCTACCGCTTTCCAGGGGCCCGGCGCCCAGGCGCTCGCACGGGACCAAGTCCTTGACAGCGCATCGGGTGCTGCGCTAGGGTTGCATCATCAACCGTAGCCGGCGAGCGTGCCTGGGTGGCATGTCGGGGCTGCACGGGGGGGGCCGCAATGGGAGCTGCCAGACCGCTGAATGGCCCGTGGCGTGACTACTTTCTCCGTCGTCTCGTCTCTCCCGAGGAGGCCGTCAGCCACGCCAAGTCGGGGGACCGCATCTTCCTCCCGATGGGGCAGAACCCGGAGGGCCTGCTCTCTGCCCTGTCCGGTCGCCTGCACGAGTTAGAGGGCATCCAGCTCACGGGGACCGTCCGCGGAGACTACGGCTGGTTTACCGACGAGATGCAGGGCCACATTTCGGTGGATACCACCTTCATCCCACCCCAGATGCGTGAGGCCGCCAACCAGCACCGCTGCGACACCGTCCCCTGGGCGGGCAATGGCGCTCTACGGGCCATCATGGAGGGCCGCCCGGAGGCCCGGCCGCTGGATGTCACGCTGGTTGACGTTGCACCTCCCGACGAGCAGGGGTTCTGCTGCCTGGGCAAGTCGGTCTGGGAGGCCCAGGAGGCAGTCTCCCATGCCGCCCTGGTCCTGGCTCAGGTGAACCGCCACGTCATCCAGACCTTCGGGGACACGCGTCTGCACGTCTCCCAGATTGACTACTTTGTTGAGTACGACCAGCCTCCGACGCTGCTCACCTACCCCGACCCCGACCCGGCTGACCGGGCCATTGCCGAGCACGTCCGCTCCCTGCTGCACAGCGGCGACGCCTTCCAGATCGGCCTCGGCAAAACCACGGGCAACCTTATCCCCCTGGGGGCCTTTGCAGGCAAGGAGGACCTGGGGTTCTTCTCCGAGCTCAGCGTGCCAGGCGTTGTGGGCCTGGTGCGGGAGGGGGCTATCACCTCCCGCTATCTCAAGAACCACCCTGGCAAGGTGGTAGCCACCACCATTGGCAACAGCCCGGAGGACCTGGAGTTCGTGAACAACAACCCCAAGTTCGAGCTCCACCGGTCTGACTACGTGATAGACCCCCGGGGCATCGCCCAGAATGACAATGTGGTGGCTATCAACATGGCCATGGCGGTGGACCTGACGGGACAGGTGGCGGCCGGGTCTATCGGCCCACGCCTGCAAAGCGGCACCGGGGGCCACCTGGCCTTCGCCCTGGGGGCCTGGTTCTCGCGAGGTGGCCGCTACATGTGCATCCTTCCCTCCACGGCGCAGGGGGGCAAGGTCTCCCGGATTCTGCCGCAGTTCCCGCCAGGGCAGGTGGTCACTGTACCGCGGGACCTGGCTGACCTTGTCGTCACCGAGTACGGCGTCGCGCGGCTCCTCAACAAACCCCTGAGGGAGCGGGCGGCAGCGCTCATCGAGGTAGCCCATCCCGATTTCCGCGCCGAGCTCCGCCGGGAAGCGCGGCGGCTCCTGGGGCGGTAGAATCAACCCGTGCTGCAAGGAGGAAACGCATGGCCTACCAGTTTGTCCTCTATGAGAAGCAGGGACGGATCGCATATGTCACCATCAACCGACCGGAGGTCATGAACGCCCTGCATCCCCCTGCCAACCAGGAGCTTTCCAGCGTCTGGGACGACTTCCAGAACGACGACCAGGTCTGGATTGCCATCTTCACCGGGGCAGGGGAGCGAGCCTTCTCCGCGGGCAACGACCTGAAGTGGACCGCTGAGCACGAGGAGCAGTTCCGCATCCCGCGGTTGAACCGGGGAGCCTTCGGGGGCCTTACGAGCCGTTTCGACCTCTTCAAGCCGGTGATCGCAGCCGTCAACGGGTACGCCCTGGGCGGCGGCCTGGAGATGGCCCTCTCCTGCGACATCATCATCGCCGCCGAACACGCACGCCTGGGGCTGCCAGAGCCCCGCGTGGGCCTCATCGCCGGGGCGGGCGGCGTCCACCGGCTACCCCGCAACGTGCCGCTGAAGGTCGCCATGGGGATGATCCTCACAGGGCGCCAGATTACTGCCCAGGAAGCCTACCGCATCGGGCTGGTCAACGAGGTCGTGCCGCTCAAGGACCTCCTGCCCACCGCAGAGCGCTGGGCCAGGGAGATCCTTGAATGCGCCCCGCTGTCGGTGCGCGCCAGCAAGCAGGCCAGCATGCAGGGCCTTGGTTTCCCCGTGGACGTGGCCATGCGGGGCCAGTACGAGCTGCAGGTGCGGGCCATGAACTCCGAAGACCGGGTCGAGGGGCCCAAGGCCTTCGCCGAGAAGCGCCGCCCCCAGTGGAAGGCCCGGTAGAGGGCGCGAGGCCATGCAGATGAACGGAATGCTCATTGCCCGCCTCAGGCAGAAGCCTGCGCCGGAACCAGCCCCCGCCGTCTTCCTGGACCGAGATGGGATCATCAACGCCCTGGTTCCCAAGGATGGAGAGGGCTTCCTTGACTCACCCTACAGCCTGGAGGAGTTCCGGCTCCTGCCCCAGGCCGCTGCGGCGGTGCGTGCCCTCAACCAGAAGGGTCTCCTCACCATCGTGGTATCCAACCAGCCCGGCGTGGCCAAGGGCAAGTGCACCCTCGCCTTCCTGGAGGCGCTGAACGCCAGGATGGTGCGCTGCCTCGAGGTAGAGGGCGCGTCCCTGGACGGCATCTACTACTGCCTGCATCACCCCCAGGCCGTGGTGCAAGAGCTGCGCATGGCCTGCGGGTGCCGCAAGCCTCGCCCTGGGCTGCTCCTGAAGGCAGCCGAGGACTTCTCCATTGACCTCGCTCGCTCCTACGCCATCGGCGACAACTGGACGGACTGCCAGGCCGGCCTGGCAGCGGGCTGCAGCACCATCCTCATCCACGGGCCGGGGACCCGCCCGGCCCAGGCTGCGCAGGGAACAAGCCCCCACCGCGAAGCCAAAAGCCTTGCGCACGCCATACTTAGCCTGGCCCAGGAACGGGGGTGATGAAGGGCCTTAGCCGCCTCGCTCGATGGGCCTACAGAGCCACGAGCGACTGGTTCTGGGCTTCGCCGCTGGCGCGCACGGCGTTCTGCCAAAGAGTTGCCGTAAGAGCGGGCTACCTTGCCCGTCGCCTCCTGGAGGGGCCTGGCAGAGGCAGGGTAGTCCTGCTTGGGGGGAGCCGGATGCGGCTGCCACCGGACTTCAGCATCTACTGGGAGGCCCAGCTTGCTGGGGACACCTACGAGCCAGGAGTGACCAGGGTCTTCGAGAAGCTCCTTGGCCCCGGCATGGTTGTTGTTGACGTCGGAGCACACGTCGGCTACTACACACTCCTGGCCGCCCGGAAGGTCGGCCCATCAGGAAGGGTCTATGCCTTCGAGCCCGAACCCGCCAACTACCGACTGCTCCTGGAGAATATCACGCTGAATGGATACCGGAACGTCACCGCGGAGCAAGTAGCCGTCTCCGACAACGTGGGGACTGCCACTCTTTACGTGGACAGATTGTTCTCCAAGAACCACAGCTTAGTCCGATCGGGTCCCAGGGGAGACGAGGCGACTATCTCTGTGGCAACCATCACTCTGGACGACTTCCTTGAACGCCAGGGATCACCTCAAGTCCACCTCATCAAGATGGACATTGATGGAAACGAGCCACTGACCCTGAGAGGAATGGCAGGGCTGCTGGCAAAGAGTCCCTGTCCAAGGCTGGTGGTTGAGCTTAACCTACTGGCCTTGAGGGCAGCGGGGATTACAGTGGCCGAGTTCCTGGAACAGCTGGAGCGGCTGAGTTTGCGGGTGTGGGTCGTGGACCCCAAAGAAGGGGCGCTGCACCCTCTCCGTGATGTGCCATATCAGCGGCTTCTTCGCGAAGGCGCGAACCTTCTTTGCAGCGCCAGTGTTCCATGGTAGATTCGAGGTGATGCAGAAGAAGGAGGAGGCTTGTCGTGTTCAGGGTAGCTGCTTTCGACGGGGGCTTCAAGACCAAACCAAGCTCTCTGTAGCAGCCAAGTCCACCATTGCCAGCTCCACGGCCACGGGGGGAGCCAAGGTCGCGGCACTGAACTTGTAACCGGCGTATATCCTATCCCCTGAGGCTGGGTTACGATGCATCTCCGACGCTCGGCCTTCCGAGTCTACAAAGCCCTGAGCGACCTATTCTGGGCAAGTCCACTTGCCAGAATAGGGTTCATCTCTGCTATCCCATTGCGCGTCGGCTACCTTGCTCGACGACGGTTCTTCACACCTGACAGGGGAGAGGTGGTGGAAATCCGGGGGCAGAAGATGCGAATTGCCTCTCCTTCCCACGTCTATTCTGAAGCTGAGTTCGTGTACGGCGCCTACGAATCTGACGTTGCCAGTGTGATTGAGAAACTCGTGAGACCCGGGATGGCCGTCGGTGACCTGGGAGCCCATATCGGCTACTTCACTCTCCTGATGGCAAAACTTGTCGGCGCCTCTGGGAAGGTGTATGCTTTTGAACCCGACCCGGCTAACTACGCGTTGCTGGTAGAGAATATTGCGCTGAATGGCTACCACAATATCGTTCCCATTCAGGCAGCCGTGGCCGACAAGGCAGGCGAAGCGACCCTTTTCCTGGACAAGGCCTTTTCAGGCAGTCATAGCCTTTACAGCCAGGTCCCAGGGGTGAGCAAGGAGGCAGTTACCGTTGAGACGACGACCCTGGACCTTTTCTTCGAGCGAGAGGGATGGCCCCGAATCCATGCGGTGAAGATGGATATTGAGGGGGCAGAGCCGGCAGCGCTTGCGGGGATGAAGCAGCTCCTGGGGAGGAACCCGGGACTTCACCTGATTATTGAAGCGAACCCTCTTACGCTCAAAGCAGCCGGGTTCTCCAGTGAGGAATTTCTGGAACAGCTTGCGGGCCTGGGCCTCCGGGTTCAGGTCATTGACCCCAAAGGGGGCAAGCACCAGGAGCTGACCGAGGAGGTTCACAGGAGGCTTGCGCGCATTGGCGGCAACCTCCTCTGCACTGCCAGGGGCTTCGCGGCCAGCAAGAACTGAGTCAAAGGGGATGTCACGGACACCCTCGGCGCTGCTACCAGGTCCCAGCCCTTCAATACCCAGGCGAACCCGGTGGGTAACGGAGTGAACGACGGAACTGAAATCGAGGCTGCACAGAGCTCTTTCCCTGGTCGCAGTCAGCGAGGGCAGCTTATACTATGGTAGATCGTGCCCGCCAATCGGCTGAACGGGATGGAACGTGGTAACACAAACCAGAGTTGAACCAGAGGGGGTCAGCCTTACGGCCCCTTCTCGCTCCACTCTCGCCCTCCGACCGTTCCAGCTTTCCCTCGCCCTGACTGCCGGGTCTCTGGCCCTCCTCTCCTACAGCCTTCTCCAGATGGAGCTGAGGCTGGACAACCTGGGCATCATCTCCAGCTACCCCTTGACCTTCTTCGCCAGCCTCGCCCTGCTTACCCTGGCAGCAGCGGCGCTCTGGACACGGCCCGGAAACTGGGGATGGCTGGCAGGCCTTCACTTCCTCATCCTGGTTTTCGCCCTCTACTTCACTCCCGTCATCCTGGACGGGGTCCCTCGCCCCCGCTGGTCCTTTATCTACTTTGGGTGGACTCAGTACATTCTGGACAACGGCACCCTGCGGCCCGACCAGTTCACCTACCACAACTGGCCGGGGCTCTTCCTGCTGACCACGGCCTTGATGAAAGTCACAGGCATCTCAGACCCCATCCCGGTAATGACCCTCTTTCATATGGTGATTCCACTGCTCTTCGCGCTTCCACTCTATCTCCTGTGCAAGCGGGTCGGGTGGACAGGGACCTTCTTCTGGACCCTCCTGTGGGTCTTCACTGTTGCCAACTGGCTTGACCAATCGAATTATCAACCCCAGGGGCTTGCGCTCTTCCTGTTCCTGCTCTTCTTCGCCCTCCTGATTCAGGAAGACAGGGCAGCCGCCAGCCCGCGGGCCGGGAAGTACCTCTTCCTGGCAACCATTGTCTTCGCAGCCCTCACCATCACTCACTTCGCGACCCCCTTTGTCGCCACCGCAGCCGCCGGGGTGCTTGCCCTGGCGCGCCGCAGGCTGGGCCACGGACCTCCCCTGCCCTACGTGCTCCTGATGCTGGTGATTTTCCTCTCCTGGGCCGTGTATGGCTCCCAGTACCTCTTCATACGAGCTGTGCCCGATCACCTTCGACTCCTCTTCCGCATCGACCTGTTTTTCCGCACCAACCTCCTCAGCCGGGTAGAGGGACGCGGGGCACAGCAGATCGTGATAGAACTCAAGCTCCTGTTCTTCGCACTGACAGCGCTCCTCGCCGGCGCTGGCCTCCTGCTCTCCCTCTGGAGGCAACACCGGAGAGATATGGACCCAACCCTCTTCATCCTGGCTGGTGCGCCTCTCGCCATGATTGCCTTCCCCGTGTACCTTGGGGAAGACCTCACTCGCATCTTTTTGCTGATGCTAGCGCCGCTGGCCTACTTTATCGCCAAGCTGACCAGGTCCTGGTGGACCTATCCCCTTCTCATAGGATTCCTGCTGGTGGCCATACCCCTGCATTTCATTACCCACTACGGCGGTGACCTCAATGACTCGATGACCCGCAACGAGTGGCTGGCCGGCGCCTCTTTCTACCGGATCACCAACGGGGGGGATGTGGTGGGCGGCCTCCCGCTTGGAAAGTCACAAGGCATTGAGCGATACGGGTCTATTCCTCTGTACGAGGTCAAGCTACAAGGTAATGAGCTCCGCTACCCCGGGGGAGGGCCAGATCCCTGGCAAACCCAGTACATTGCACTCGGTGCAGGTGATATCCAGCCCCAGCAGGTTTTCTTCAAGCAACCGTCATATCTTGAAGATGCGTTGAGCAACTCGCCCTACTACAACCGCTCCTACATTAGCCCAGCGCTGGTTATCTACTCCCATATCCCCCTGGCTGCTACACGTTGAACAGGGCCAGTACAGGCGAGGACACGCTGGTGCATGAGTTGGGGCCGATGCGCCACCCTCCGCACCAACCCGTTGCAGAACAGTTCCTCTTTTCAGGCTACCTTGCGCCTGTTCTGGGCTAACGACACCCTGAAAGGCCATCTTGAAGAGGCAGGGCTGCCAAACAGCAAGCCTTGTCCAAAAGATGCTGCTGTTTTTGCATATGAGAATGGACACCTGACCAGAACCCAGGCCCCCTGAGAAGGAGTTGCCAGTGAGGGTCTGCATCATCACCTCCGGCCGCCGGGTTGCGCCTGTGGAGCAGGGGCACCCCGTCCCGGCGCACACCTACTTCCTGGCCAAGCACCTGGTGCTGCAGGGCCACGAAGTGGACATGATCACCTTCCCCGTAGCTCAGAGGAGCCCGTTGCCGTACCGGGTCCACCAGGTGGGGAATCCGAGGCTTTCCACAGGCGGGCGCACCGCCTACGCATGGAATGAGGTGGCCTTTGGGCTGGGCACGGCCCTCACCCTGCGCCGGGAGCACCGTCGCCAGCCCTTTGACCTGGCCTACTTTGAGGACCGGTTCGCCGCCTTTCTCTGCCGCTTCCTGATGGGCGCAAAGGGCTTTCCGCCCTCTGTGCTCTGGCATGGGGGTCCTATACCCGCTCGCCCCGTACCCAACCCCGTCCCGCATCCCCCGACCCAGGGCAGCAATCCCACTTCCACCCCGGCCGCTCAGCGCCTGCTCACGTCGGTCAGCCACGCGACCCAGCGCTGGCTGTATCGCCGGGGGGTGTGCGTGGTGGCGCAGAGCGACTTCTTGCGCGAGTACCTGGTGCAAACCCTGGGCGCACGCCCAGGGAGCGTTGATGTGGTCCCGGCCAGCCTGGATGCCGATGTCTTCAGCCCTGACGTGGACTGCACCGAGGTTCGCCGAAGATGGGGTCTGGAGGGGAAAAGGGTGATCCTCTGCCTTGCCCTTGTGGAACGATACAAGAATCAAATGACGATTCTGAGAGCAGCCCCGGCGGTGCTCTCCCAGGTCCCAGACGCCCACTTTCTTCTTGTGGGCCCCATCAGCTCGCCCGCCTACCACAAGGAGCTGCTAGACTACGCCGCCGCCCAGGGCATCGAGAAACACGTCCTTTTCACGGGCATGATTCCCTACTACCTGGACCTCCCCCCTTACTTCGCCCTGGGCGACGTGTTTGTGCTCCCTTCCTACGCCGAGGGTGGCGTCCCCGCCACCGCCATCGAGGCCATGAGCTGTGGCAGACCCGCGGTGCTGTCGGCAATCCCGCAGGTGAGAGACATGCTCCCCGAGAACAGCGGGACAATCCTTCTGGAGCCAGAGGATGCTGAAGGGCTGGGCAGGAGTTTGATAAGCCTGTTGACCAACGAGACCCTGCGGCGGGAGCTGGGCGACAAGGCGCGGCAGACAGTGCTTCAAAGGTTCGACTGGAAGACCACCGTGCACCAGTTCATTGAGGTTTTCCAGAGGGTGTCCCGGGGGCGCCCTTCTCCGGCAAGAGGTAGAGCCGGTCTCGGACACGAATGAGGTCCTCGTTGCGCAGGGGGATGGACGTGTAGACAATGCGAATCCCCCGGGTAATAAGGGCTCCTGTATCCGTGACCCCCTGCTCCAGGACCTCCTGGGTCACCTTTGCCTTTCCGTCAATGTACGGCCACTTGGTAACGGCGTACACCGACCGGCGGGCGAAAGGTGGAAAGACCCACGCCCTCTCTGGACTCAGCAGCGCCAGGGTGTACCGCTCGGGCACCCGCTCTGCCACCCAGATGAAGTCCTGGTAGACCTTGGGCTCCATCAGGAAGTAGTACTCCTCCGCCCGGCGGTCCTGCACCGTATGCCACGCCGCGGGCACCGCCAGCCCGGCCACCAGCAGCCACGCCAAAGCCTGTCCGACCGCCGCCTTCCCCCGCAAGCGGGCGGCCATCCAGCGCAGGGCCCCCGTAGCAGCCCTCAGCCCGAGCCCGGCGAAGATGCCCATGAGAATCAGGGTGAAGAGCCATCCCCGCTCGTACAGCGGCTCCAGCGCAGTAGGAAGCCACCGCGGGTATATGGCGCGAATGAAGGTGATCATGACAAGGACAACGATGGCGGGGGGATACCACTCCCAAGCGCCACGGACTACAACCCACCCCACCCCCAGGATGGCCAGGGCTGTGGGGATGTAGCCGTACCTGAGGGCCATGGGGAAAATCTCGCGCCCGAAGGGCGTGGTGCCGCTGCTGGGGAGGGCACTGAGAGCATCCCGCACCTTGCTGGGGTCCCACAGGTACAGCGCCCCGAGGGCCGCCAGCGGCGGGATGAGCGTGAGAAGCGCCATGCCCAGCCTCAGGAGAACTCTCCTTGGATGGACCAGCGCGTTGAGCCCCATAGAGAGAAAGGTGAGCATTACCAGGACGGCTGCCGCGGGCGGGTGCAGAACGACGACGAAGATAATGACAAGCTGTGAGGCGATGAAGACGGGCAGGCTGAAGTGGCGCAGCAAACGACGCAGCAAGAGGACCTGAGTCAGCAACATCAGCAGTGCCAGGGTGGAGGGCACCAGAAACGTAGGGCCCAGCAGGCGGAGGGTGCTGGGCAGCAGGGCGGAGAAGAACGCTGCCTGCAGCCCGACCCCCTCTGCCCTTCCTATGGCGTAGGCGGCCAGAATTATGATGACATAGAGCACCCCTGGGAAAACCTGGAAGAGCCATAGCCAGGGGATACCCGAGACGAGGTGGAGTTGGGCGAGAAAGACGTGGAAGGCCGGCTCTGGATGGGTAACCCCCCAGATGGGGAAAGGCCCAGGGTAGTTGAGATGTCCTTCCCTGGCCAGGAAGGACGCATAGGTGAAGTGCTCCCACTCATCCACGTGCAGCGGGTAGGGATACCTGAGATGGGGGGCCATGGCCACGTAGAAGCCCAGGGCCAGGATGGCCAAGAGCGCAGCGATCTCAACCAGCCAGGGGTCAACCCCCTTGCCCCGGCCTGAGCCTGGCCGCTCCACAACTGTGGGGGACCGGGTAGCAGCCTGCCCTACCAACACTGCCCCCTCCTATCCCCCAGGCCGGACATTGACCCAAAGATAGAGGATGCTGGACGGCTCGTTGAAGCCGGCCTTGTAGAGTCGGAAATCGTACCGAATCCGCTCGGCGGACCGAGCGAGCTGGAAGCGCACCGGTTCCTCCCAACGCTCCCCGGGCCCCAGCGCAATGGGCCCTGCCAGCGGGACCTCCCCCTCACCGTCAGCAAACCCCTTGATCAGATACTCCATATCCTTGCGTTCGCGATTCACAATACCTACCACCACCAAGGCCGACTGCCCCGCGAAAAGCTGCTGGGGATACTCCTCCGCCTTGCCCTTGGGTCCAAGGAGGTAGAACTCGCTGAAGGGTTCCCCCACCGGCTGGGTCAGCTTTACACCAACCACAACCCCAAAAGCAACCAGGCTGAATCCCACGAGCGCGATAAGAGCGAGGTTCAGCGGCGTGGTGACAAGCCCTCGAAGTCGTGGCCAAGGGATCACCAGGTTGACCCGTTCCTCAGGCGCCGCCGGCAGGCGCCGGAGGTATGCCCCGGCACCGGCGACGACTACCACAGCGGCGATGGCAACCAGGATGGGCGTGAGGCGAACCCCCCAGGGAGTGAAGTTCAAGGCCAGGCCCAGGAGCGACGTGAGGGCGATGCTCACGCCTACCCCCAGGATGAGACGCTCTATCCCCGGGAGCTCCCGCTTCCTTGGGAAGAGGGCGGAGACAACGGCATACCCAGGCCAGAAAAGCACAAAGGGGAGCCCCAGCAAGACCTGAAGGACGCGAAGATGCACCTGGTAGGTCACCAGTACCAGGACCACAAGACTCGCGACCATCAGGAGCAGGTCGTACGGCCAGTATGTTGCGCGCGGTGGCCGAACGGCAGCCACGTTACTCCCTCGACACCGGACACCAGGCTACGGCACGGTTGGGAAGCGCCCCCTCCCCTTCATGAGCCGGTGCACCCATGCGCAGAACGGACTCAGGGCTGGTCGGCTCACCCGTCAAGCATCACCTCAGCGCCCGTGGGGCTGAACTCGTAGGAGAGCTCCCGCAGCCCCTCGCGCTCCAGAGCAGCCCGCACACGATCGGCACTTCCTTCACGGCAGCAGAGAAGGAAGAACCCCGCACCCCCAGCACCCATGATCTTGCCACCCAGAGCGCCCTCTGCCAAGGCTAGACTGTACCACCGGTCTATCTGGGGGGAGGAGATGCTGCCTGAGCGCCCCTTCTTGTTCATCCAGTGCTCATGAAGAAGCCGCCCAAACTCGTCCAGGTCGCCAGCCTGCAGAACGGCGTGGATGCGGTGGGCCAGCTCTTGCGTGCGATGGAGACTCTGGATGACCGCCTCCTGGCCCTGTTCCGTCGCCGCCACCTGCTGGCTCAGGATGTCAGCGCTGCGGCGGGCCTGCCCCGTGAAGAAGACCAGGGCCCTCGCCTGGAAGGCCCGAAGTATCTCTGGACCCAGGTTGAGCGCCTGGACCCTGGTAGCCCCGCCCTGGTCAATGGTCAGGGAGACGAGGCCTCCAAAGGCAGCAGCGTACTGGTCCTGCTTGCCAACGGGCAGGCCCGCCTGGGCCATCTCCACGGAAAAGGCCTCCTCGGCCAACTCCTGAGGGCTGGCGTTCTCCTTCTTGTAGGCGTGGAGAGCAGCCAGCAGGGCTGCGGTGAAGCTGCCCGATGTCCCAAGCCCAGTTCCCGCCGGCACATCAGCAAAGGTAGCAATCTCGACGCCGTGATTCACGTTCAGGAGCCCCAGGGCTTCGCGGAAAATCCGGTGCCGGATATCACCCACCCGTTGAACGGTCTCCATCTCCGAGTACTTGAGTCGAATGAGGTTGTCGAGGGGAGCCGTATGGAGCGCCACGTAGATGTACTTGTTGATGGCTGCGGTCAGCAGGAAGCTCCCGTAGCGACGGTAGTAGGACGGGAGGTCTGTCCCACCGCCCGCCAGCGGTATCCGCAAGGGCGCCCGAGTCACAATCAACCTTGCCCCCTATTCGCCCGCTTGCTCACAGTGTACCTGTTCCTGGAACGATGCGCATCCTTCCTGAAGGAAGGACGGCCAGCAGAGAACGCTAGTGTCCTGAGTCAGAAGAAACATGTATATTCCCAGCCGCCCTTCGACAAGCTCAGGGCGAGC